>JAFTAC010000280.1 GCA_017458805.1 Victivallales bacterium
AGCGCACGGAGTGCACAATTTGCATAACCGCCCGCAAGCGCACGGAGTGCGCACCGCGGGCGGCGGTGCTGCTCCCCAAGTTTTCGCGCCCTGGAAGGGCGCAACAAAAAACGATACCACTACCACCCCCTTTTGGGAACAGAGCATATCACCAAAACAAACAAGGTATATTCCCATGCCTACCTGGTTTATCATCATACTTGATATCGCCATCTTCTGGTTCTTCTTCGGCAGTTACATTTCCTCGCTCTTGCGCACAAAGGTGGGTGCGAGACGCTTCCGCCTGAAGGAGATTCGGAAGCAGTACAAATCCCTTCTGAAGCGTGATTCGGACATCATCACGGCAGCGGAAAAATCCGCCTTGGAGGAGGTTATTGCGGACATCGACAACGCCCTGAAGAGCGATAAGCTGGAAGAGCTGGACGCGTGCATCGCGCAACAGGAGTCGCCGAAGACGGCGGAGCGTCTTCCACGGGAAAAAAGTCCCGCCTGGCTAGTTCCGCGCCTGGAGATGATCATCGTCGCCGTCGGGCTTGCCTTTGGCATCCGCGCCCTGTTCATCCAACCATTCAAGATACCGACGGGCAGTATGCAGCCGACCCTCTACGGCATCCACTATGAGCAAGCGGAAGGCGAATTGCCCAAGGGAATCCTCGGCAAGTTCTTCTCATTCCTCAACTTCTCACGGCGAAATATGGAGCTGGAAGTCACCAACAACGGTTATGTCGAGAAGGAGATCACCCCTGTCAAGTCCTATCCGCTTTTCCCGAATTCCAGCGTGACCATCGGCGGTGTGAACTACGTTCTGCCAGGCGACCCCGACCGCGTGATGCGCGTCATCTACGAGGACGTGATCATGGCGAATAAGCGGAAGACTCCCTTTTTCGCAAAGGGGGAGAAGCTGCTGCATGGCTTCCTCTCGTCAGGCGACCATCTGTTCGTGAACCGCACGAGCCTCTGCTTCAGGGAACCACGCCGCGGCGACGTGATGGTTTTCATAACGGATGGTCTGAAGATGCACGACGGTCGCAGCTTCGGCGGACGCTTCTACATCAAGCGCCTTGTGGGTCTGCCTGGCGACGAGCTTCTCATCCGCGACCACAAGCTGTGGCTGAAGGCCCCAGGCGACGCCGATTTCAGGCTGCTGGACGCCACCGACGACCCTGGTTTCGAGCGCGTCCACAGCTGCAAGGGCTACTACCACGGCTATGCCAACATGCCTGGCTCACTCTACCTGAAAGACGATACAGATTCCTTCAAGGTCCCAGAAGGGCATTACTTCATGCTGGGGGACAATAGCGAAAACTCCCTGGACAGCCGCTATTGGGGCACCGTCCCCCGCCGCAACCTCGTCGGCACCGCATGCTTCGTCTGGTGGCCCTTCTCGCGCCGCTGGGGCCTCGTCGATAGAGTGGAGCCGCTCCCCATCGACACGCCCCCCTCTTTTTAACCTGTTCTGTGTGTGGCACTTTAGTGCCGTGTTTTCGCAGGGGCAAAGCCCCTGCTCACATTACGCCAGGGCCGTAGGCCCTGGCTACGACTACCACTCCAGCAGAAGGTGGTTGAACAGGGGAGTGCTGACGAGTTGGCCCTCCTTGATTGCAAGGCTATCAAGCATGAGCGAATTGACCTCGCGGGGGTGATCGCGTGATGGCTGTGGCGAGAAGGTGTCAGTCTTGCCATCGCTCCAGCGCCAGTGTTCATAGAAGCGATGTGCGCCGAGGCCGATGTAGCCCTTGATGTCGGCCAGTTGTCTGCACACCTCTGCCAGCAGCTCCTTGTCCTTGATGACCGCCAGTTGAAGCCCCATGTAGCGGCAGAATGGCTCTGCCGCATGGGTGGCAAAGTTGATGGTGAGCACGGCGAACCTGCGTCCACCGGCGGAGAGGGTTCTTGTCACGCACTCCGCCATTTTGCCAGTTCCATTCAGGGCATCGGCGCGGTGGTTCCACTGCTCCTGGTTCTCCCACTCGATAATCAGGACACCAAAACTGTTTGTTTCAGGCAAGGCCATGCATCGCTTGTTGTCGCCGCCTAGGCAGTTATTGCCCTCAATGTAGGCTGGCAGTTCCTTCCATCCAAGGGGCCTGCCATTCGAGAGATATCTCCATTCGCCGTCCTTGTAGGTTGCGCCCAGCGGGGCATACCAGGAGGGAGCGGCATTGACGAGGTTGTTGAGAACCTTCCACTCCGCGAAGGAGGCCGGCTCGACCAGCTTCGCGTTGACGGCATGAGAGAGTTCATTGGCCTGGCGAAATCTCTGGGAGGTAGTGGATGAGGAAATGCCCGCATACACCTTGCCATTTCTCTCGACGGCAAGCATCTCCACGCCCGAGGTGAAGGCGCGTGTGTAGAACGCCTCGTCGCCAGGGGCGATCACAAGGCGGAAGAGGTAGTGCTCGCTGTTCTGCAAATCCTTCCGCAAATCTATGTACTTACCCTTTGCGTCATAACGGCAGAGCCGGGTCAGTTCGTCGTCACGGAAGGCGGGAAGTGACGGCGCTGGTCGCGTCACCTCGTCGTGTTTGATTTCATAGCCCAAACCGCCCTGCGCCTTGAACTCGAAATACCACTCCAGCTCGCGCATCGTCGGCAGACGCACGATGTACCCTGGAGGCAGCGGCCACCGTATGTTGATGTAGTTCCGCATGCGACGGCTGTACATCATCATGTCGTTCAGGCAGACATTCGTCTGCTTCCCGCCATTGGGTCTGTATTCGAACCGCCTGTAGTTGCAGATTTCCTCGAAGCTGGTCTTCATCACCTCGTCCTGCATAATCCAGAAGGGGTATTCCGTCTTGCCTGGCGGCACAAAGTCGTATAGAATCGGAATGCCTGACACAAGGGAGATGTCCTTCCCGACCGTGATGTACGAATTGACGCTCTTTGCCTCTTTCAGCAGTCTGTTCTGCAAGGAATTCCATTCGGTCTGGGACATTGCGCTTCGCGCCAGCTGCGAGTGGAGGAAGCCAAACACTTCGCCAAGCTTGAGTATATTTTCATACGTTGCATCCAGAGAAGTATTAATAGCAGGCAGCCGCTGTGCGGCTGCCTCGGAGAGCTTGCTCTCCGCATCGGCCACCACCGCCGCAAGCCTCTCGGCCTCCTTTTCCGACTGGATGGAGGAAGCCTTCTCCAGCAGATCCGCCAGCTGGCTGCCAGTCTCTTCGCCGAGTTCGCGTTGAAGCACAGGGAGCCGCTTCTGCAACTCCGCCACTTGCGCATGCTTTTCACGCATCAGCGCCGACCGTTCCTCCCGCATCCGACGCAGATGATTCCGCCCCATGACTCCCGCTGAAATCAGTCCCGCAACCAGCACGAGTATGCCCATCCACAGCGCATATTTGAGCGATGGATGCAGGGCAAGCTGGCATGCAAGCCAATGCCATGCCCCCTTCTGTGGGGTCGCATTTGGTCCATTCGGGAGCAGTGCACGGAACTCCGCGCAGGTTTGCGGGCGGTTGGCGGGGGTTCTGTCGCACACCCTTGACAACGGGAGGCATACGCTGTATAGCACATCCTTTGGCAAGTCCTTTGGCAGCAACGGGTAATCCTCGGGCGGATTCCCCGTGACGCAGCAGTAGAGTATCTTGCCCAGCGCATAGAGGTCAGTTGCGGGGGACTTGGGCAGCGAGGGGAGCGAGACGTATTCAGGCGGGATGTACCCTATCGTGCCGACCAGCGACATGGTTTTGGTATAGTCGCTGAGAAAGTCCAGGTCTCCCAGCTTGGGGCGGCCATCCACGAATATTATGTTTTCAGGCTTGATGTCGCGGTGGACCATCTCCAGACTGTGCAGCTTCTCGACTGCATCCAACAGCTTCGCGCACAGTTCCAATGATGTCTCAAGCGGGAGGCGTTTGCCGTTGGCCAGACGCAACGCCAGGGTGTCCGCCGTGTATGCGCCGTCGGGCGTGGCATTGTCGGCGGCCTCCATCACATAGAAGAAATGGCCGTCCTCCTCGCCGAAATGGTACATCCTGACCAGCCCTTCGGTTTCGCTGAAACTGGCGATGTACTTGCGCAGACCGTCCAGCTTGTGGGTCGTGTTCCATGTCGTGTGGAACACCTTGATGGCGACAGTTCGATCCAAGGCATCCTTCGCCAGGTAGATGGTGCCATACGCGCCTGTCCCGCTCTCGCACAGGATGCGGCACCCGCCAAATGTATCACCACTTTTCATGCTTTCTCTTTGTACCTAATCAGAAGGGTAAGCCGTCCAGAAGCAAGCTCATCATTCCCATGAGCCGTTCCTCCCTGTCGCACTTGAATAAATATAGTACCTTTCGCAGCTCTTCGCAAGAGAACCTGTCGTATTTATCCACCATGTCGTAGATGTTCAAGCTTTTGAAGCTGTATGCACCGTCACAGGTACGCACCCAATTGGAGCTGGGGTGAAGCAGGTGAGGCGGGCAAGTGCCCTGGGGAGGCCATGTGCGCACGTTGCGCGCACCCGAAGGGGCCTGTGGCTTGGCAGAAGTGGCGGGCAAGTGCCCTGGGGCGGCCATGTGCGCGCGCTGCGCGCACCCGTCAGCCTAGCAAGCCGGTGGCGTAGCAGAAGTGGCGGGCAAGTGCCCTGGGGAGGCCATGTGCGCGCGTTGCGCGCACCCGAGGGGGCCTGTGGCTTGGCAGAAGTGGCGCGCACATGGCCGCCACGGGGAGGTGCTACGCCGCATTTGTGCCGTCACAGGCGCGCAACGCTAGCAAGCCTGTGGCTTGGCGGAGGTGGCGGGCATCGCTGGCTGGTGCGCGCATACGCGCGCACATGGATGCCACGGGGAGGTGCTGCGCCGCATTCGCGACGCCACAGGCGCAACCGATTGGCCTGGCGAGCCAGTGGCGTAGCAGAATGGGCGGGCACATGGCCGCCATGGGGAGGTGCTGCGCCGCATTGGCGATGCCACTGGCGTGAAACACACCATTGGGAGGGTGCAATATAAACACAAATCTCACCTATCCTCTTTTGGTGGACATTGAGAAAAAACACTTTTTTCAGAAAAAACGGGGTATGCTTGACAGGACTCAAACAGTCGATGA
>JAFTAC010000281.1 GCA_017458805.1 Victivallales bacterium
CACCCCGGGCTATACTATGTCTCGCCCCCTCGCGGGGGCGATTAAGCCGCTCCGCGGCTTTTTACTGCTCCATTACGGCGTAGGTGAATATCAACCAGTGAGGCATTACCCTTTTTCTTCTTCCATGGAAGAAAAAAAGTCACTATTCTATTTGCAAAGAAAACGAATGAGTATATATTATTAAACGTTTTGAAAAAGAATGCCTGATGGTGTAATGGTAGCACAACTGATTCTGGTTCAGTTTGTCTTGGTTCGAATCCAGGTCAGGCAGCCATATTGCTTAAGGAGCGTTTCAGTGATTGCTGGAGCGCCTTTTTTTTATCATCTTGTGATTCTATGGCAAATACGACAGAGTTGACGCCCGCCATGCGGCAGTATATGGAGGCCAAGAAGGGGCTTCCCGAGAAGACGATTCTGCTCTTCAGAATGGGAGACTTCTATGAGCTTTTCTTTGATGACGCCAAAACCGCCGCTCCTGTGATGGAGGTCGTTCTCACGGCCAGAGCGGGCGTCCCCATGTGCGGCGTGCCCCACCATGCCCTCAAGGTCTATGTCACCAAACTGCTGGAGGGCGGCTTCAAAGTTGCCATCGCCGAGCAGTTGGAGGACCCCAAGCTGGCGAAAGGGCTTGTCAAGCGCGATGTCACCCAGATTATCACCCCTGGCACCTGCATGGAGGATACCATGCTCCACTCGGGCCAGAGCAATTTCCTCATCTCCATGGCGCAGAACAAGGAACTCTATGGGCTTGCCGTCATGGACTTGAGCACAGGCGACTTCAGGGTCACGGAGTTCAGGGGCAAGTCCGCGCTGGAAAACGAGTTCAACCGCCTGCAACCTTCGGAGTGCATCATCAGCAACGGTTGCCACGAGCAATACACTCAGGAGGGCTTCCCCGATGTCCCCGCGCATTTGACTTGGACCACCGTCGATGATTGGACGTTCGACCTGGAGATGGCGCGGGATTCCCTCTGCCGCCATTTCAATGTCGCCTCGCTGGACGGCTTTGGCTGCCGAGGCATGACGCTGGCCGTCTCCGCCGCTGGCGCGTTGATTTCCTACGTGCAGAACAGTCTGCGGCGCGACCTGAACCACATTACCTCCATGCAGTGCTACAATACGGATGACTGCATGACAATCGACCGCATCTCCCAGCGCAATCTGGAGCTGGTGGAGCCGATTTTCTCCGACGGCAAGGGCAACACCCTGCTTTCAGTGCTGGACAAGACCATCACTCCGATGGGGGCGCGCCTCCTGCGCGAGTGGATTCTTCGTCCGCTTCGCTCCAAGACGATGATTGAGGAGAGGCTGGATGCGGTGGGCGAACTGGTCGCCAACCCGATGTTGCTCTCCGAGATTCGCGAATTGCTGGCGCGCGTGCGCGATTTGGAGCGCGTCATTGCGCGCCTGAACCTCGGCACCGCCAACGCCAGGGACTTGCAGGTACTGGGACGCGGACTGGAGGAGATACCAGGCATCCGCGCCGTTGTCGCCGCCATGTCCGCCAAACTTTTCACCGAACTGAGTGCCACGATGACCGACGAGAAGGAGGTCACGGACCTGATTGCGCGCGCCATCGTCGATGAGCCGCCGCTGGCCATCAAGGAGGGCGGCATCATCCGTGAAGGCTACAACAGCGAGCTGGACATCCTGCGGCACGCCTCCACCGACGGCAAGCAGTGGATAGCCGAATACCAGGCAAAAGAGGTCGAGCGCACGGGCATCAAGAGCCTCAAGGTGCGTTATACCAAGGTGTTCGGGTATTTTATCGAGGTCACCAAGGCTTTTCAGGACAGGGTGCCAGACGACTATATGCGCAAGCAGACACTCGTCGGCGCGGAGCGTTATATCACTCCTGAACTCAAGGAGATCGAGGACAAGGTCATAGGCTCCGACGAGAAGAGCATGGCACTTGAATATGAGATTTTCCAGCAGCTGCGCACGGACATCTGCGCTAAGACGGTCGATATCCAGAGCAACGCCCGCGCCATTGCACAGCTGGACACCCTCTGCTCTCTGGCGGAAACTGCCATCCGCCAGCAGTACACCCGCCCTGAAATCAGTGAAGAGCCTGTTTTGCGGATACTGGACGGACGACACCCTGTCCTGGAGGTCCGCATGACCAGCGAGACTTTTGTGCCGAATGACGTTGATTTGGACACGCGGAACGCGCAGATTGCCATCATCACGGGACCGAATATGGCAGGCAAGTCAACCTACATCCGCCAGGTTGCCCTTATCACCCTTATGGCGCAGATGGGCAGCTTCATCCCTGCATCCTATGCCGTCATCGGTCTTGCTGACCGCATCTTTACCCGTGTCGGCGCTGCAGACGACCTGAGCAGAGGCCAGAGTACCTTTATGGTGGAGATGGTGGAGACGGCGAATATCCTGAACAACGCGACCCCTTCCAGTCTGATTATCCTTGATGAAATCGGGCGCGGCACCAGCACCTTCGATGGTTTGAGCCTGGCCTGGTCCGTGGCGGAGTACCTCCATGACAACAAGAAGGTCAAGGCACGCACCCTTTTCGCCACTCACTACCACGAGCTGACAGACCTTGCCATCACCAAGAACGGCGTTCGCAATTTCAATGTCCATGTGACGGAACAGGGCGAGAAAATCACCTTCACGCGCAAAATCCTGGCGGGATGTGCCGACAAGAGCTACGGTATCCACGTGGCGCAATTGGCGGGCCTCCCGAAGGCGGTCATCAGTCGCGCCAAGGAGGTGCTGACCAATCTGGAGAACGATGACCTCAATACAGAGGGCACACCTCATTTCGCTCGACCGAAGCACAAGAAGCAGAAGGAAAACCCCGACCAGCTCATGCTGTTCTGATGTCCTGCAAAGAACTACAGATCGAATACACGGCCACTAAGGAGACGCTGGATGACATGGCATGCGCCGAGTATGACACGCGTCCCCATGGGCTTCTGCGCCGCTGTTGTGGTATGGCGGCGGGCGTTGTGCTTGCATTGGTGGCATGTATTTCCCTGTGGCGCCTTTTCCACGCCAGTTTTGATGCTGCCCCCGAGATGGTGCGCCTTCTTCTTTGCCTGTACCTCATCCAGTTTTTGGTAGGGATCGTGCTGGTATTCCATAGACCCCTTTCGCTCTTTTTGCGGCGTCGTGAGTTGCATAGCCAGATCGGCAAGAGCTTTTCCTTTACGTTGACTGACGAGGGAGTCGGCGGCGAACCTCTAGGTACCTCTCTTGTGCTTCCCTGGTCATTCTTCAAGATTTCTATCGTGAAAGGCAAAGGCGTCTTGCTGCGCTACAGGAAGCTTTGCTACTGGCTTCCGCAGGCCGCCATGTCGGGGAATGCTATTGATTTTCTACAGAAAAATAACGCAACATTTTTCCTAAATACGAGAAAGTGATTTGCAAAAATCGTATTTGATATTATAGTATATCTCACCTTAAAAACGGGTTTGCTTTACCAGCCTTTTCCGTTAAAAAAATCAAAAAGTCAAAAAAAACGACAAAGCGATTTGCAAAATGGAAAAACTGGTGTAAAGTAATATCCTGTTGCCCCTGAAACGGGGATGCTCCTTGGAAATTGAACAGCGCAATGCAAATGCGAAATTAGTGTAAGGTTTCCCGAGTCAAGTCGGGAAGCCCCCTGATACTGAGTGAAGAGGCAATTCCAGATCTGGCGCGGAATGCGCTAAGAGATGGGCGCAGTGGCTAAGGCAACGGCTCGAAGCCGCACCCTCGTGCGGCGAGAGGCGTTGGCAACGCCAATGTGTCCATGTCAACGCGCATTCCGATGACGGAGTCGGAATTGCCTCGAATAGTAGAACCAAAATGAAGCGCCTCGCAAGAGGCGGTCAAACTTTTTGCAATGGAGAGTTTGATCCTGGCTCA
>JAFTAC010000282.1 GCA_017458805.1 Victivallales bacterium
ACAGCTTGTTGATTTCAGCGACAGTAAGGTCGGCCAGCTTGTAGCCAGCATCGTGCCCGCATTGGCCGTTGATAATGCAGCCGCCGTAGCCGCCGAACTTCTCGGCATCGGGGCTGGGCAGATAGCCAGCGCCGTGCGAGGCACCCGCCGCCAGCTGCACCAGGAAGGTCTGCTGGGACTTTGTGCGCGCCTTGATGTTCTGGCCGTAGTATAGGTACAGCTCGAAGGGGTTGTCGGCAATGGCGATGTCACCAAGGCGTATGACGTTCATATTGAAGCTGGTATTGGGTTCCGCATCCTGCACCTCATAGCGCGTGATAATCGCCTTGGCGTTCTGGATGAGCACGAAGTGGTGGAGCTTGCTGTCATAGGGGCCAGGTCCGTCCAGCTTCTCGTTTGCGTGGGTTTCATCACAGAAGGCCTGGAAGGCCTCTTTTTCAGGCATGATGGCGGTGAGGCGGGCGACCTCCGCCTTGGCGGCCACATAGTCCGTGTAGGAGGCGCGGCGGCGCGGCAACGTGACAGTCACTTTGCTGTGCTTCAGGACAGGATTGAACTCAGCCGGCCAGAGCGTCGCGTTCTCCACTGCGTTCAGGAGGCGATTCGCCAGCACTGGCACTCCGTCCTCGTGCCAGAAGTCAGGCTCAGTCGTATAGTGGCGCACCAGGTCGCGCGGCGACTGGCAGCCAGCAGGGCTGATCTGATAGATTGTGTGGAAGTCTTCGCCGAACTTCTGCTTGAGAAGCTCGCGCGTGGCTCCAGCAAAGTCGGAGGAGACCTTGTAGGTTGATTCCATGTTCTGCGACGGGCAGGCCACGTTCAGCAGCATGCCTGTGCGCTTGCCTGTTTCATCGCAGGTAAAAAGCATCTCCACGCCAGAATCCTCGCCAGCCTCCATGCCGATGAAGTCGGGGCGTGTGGTGTCGCCATACATCTCAGCCAGACCGTTGCTATAGACGGCACGACGGCAATGGCCGATACGGGCGTTGCCGAAGCCTCGGATGATGCCGCCTGGCTTGCGGTTCCGCCAGGCGTTCACAAAGTTCTGCGCCATAATCGGAACGACAAAATCCACATACTCCTGCGAGGAGAGGATCTGCCGCTTCTCCTCCACCAAATCCTCCACATCCTTCCAACGGGTAATCTTCATCGTGATGGAAGGTGCAGAGTGGGTATGGATGGCGTGGAAGAAGATGTTTTCGGGGGCGATGGCAGGTTCGATGGCATGGACCGCCTCGCAAACCTTCTCGTGGAAGGCACGGTTGACGCCGACGTTGTCGATGGACGCCTCAAGGAAGTACTCGTCTCCTGAGCTGATGGCAACGGCAACGGTCTTCAGGCGCGAATGGATTTCATGCGTCAAACGCTCATAGTACTGCCCCATCAGGGGAATCCACTTGTCGGTAACGGGGGTGATGTCAGCCTCGCTCCAGCCAATCATTAGTTTTTCAGTCATGGTTTGTTTTCTCCTTATTTGATGACAAAGACCTTGGTATTGAATCCATCCACAGGTATAGTTGCCTTGCTGCCAAGCAGGGTGCCATTATCGTCATAGAGCTGTTTTCCTGCGGGAAGCGTCACCTCGAAGGCGTATTCGCGCGGATTCTCCTTCGGGTTCATCAGCACCACAAGGAAATTGCCCTGGCCGTCGCCAAGAACCTCGTATTCTGCGGCATTCACACCTGGCATCTTCAGCATTTCAGGTGCGCGAATGCCCGTCGTGAAGAAGGGTTCATACTTTGAAAGCACCTTGGAGGCCTCCGCAAAGGCAAGGAAGGAGCGTCCATCCAACGTTGGATGCTCGTAAACCAGGCACCCCTTCGTCGCGTCACAGCAGCGTCGCAGCAGGTTGGCGGTACGGAGTGCCTGCGGCGCCGTGCGATGCTCGCGGTTGTAGGGGTAAATCAGCTCGCCAAGCACAAGCTTCGTCTTCTTGAAGCAGGCCTGCGTCTCCTTCAAGTCCTTTACAGTGCGGCCATAGCCGCACATCGCGATGTCAATCACACCCTCCATCAGCGACCAGTCGATGCCGTAGAACACCTTCGTCCTGTCGCTTTGATAGCCCGAATAGACGGAAAAGACGACGCCTGGCAGCTCCTCGTGGATGGTTCTGCACAACAGCCCTGCGAACTCCGCAACGTTGCGATTGCAGTAGGCTATCCATTTCTCCAGATGCTCGTTGTTGATGCTATCGCATGTCAGCCCCTCCACGCTGATGCCCGCGAACTTAGCGAAGTCCTCCAGGCAGCCCTTGCAATAGCAGGACATATAGCTGGTCTTGACGCGTGCCTCGTAGTCCCAGTCGATATGCTTGCTGTGGCCCCAGCGTTCATGCCACGGCTTCATCCGAGCCTTCAGGTAGGCGGCAAAATCGGGGTTCCTCACCATGTTTCGGGAGCAGACGACCAACTTGCTGACCTTGCCATCATGTTCCACTTGCGCCTGTTCGGGGTGTGCCTTGAGATACTCCTCGCAGTTGAAGTTCCAGACGGCGAAATTAAAGAGGGTGACATCCTCAAGCCGATTGAAGTCGCCCACATCCCCCGTGATCTCGTTCACTCCCGCATCTGCGATGTATTCATATATCTTGCACTGCAACCCACTGTCATCCATCTTCTTGAGCCAGCCACCCCACAATTCGATGAACAGCTCCTTGGGCTGAACGCCCCTGGCGGGAGCGATGATGTGGGCGGCAAAGCTGTTCGGCAGCTCAAAGGCATTCCCCTGCTGGCTACAGGCATAGTAGTTTATCTGCGTCTCCGTCACCTCAATCGCCTCGTCTATGGCAACCACCACGGCTATCATCTCGTGGCTCGGACGCTGCTCAATATACGGAATGGTCTTCTTAATCGTAATAGCGTGCTGCGTGAACTCCACGCCGCCGCGCACCACCTTGCCCAGCTCCTTGGTCTCCAGCGGGAAGATGTCATAGTACCCCGAGGTGCCGACCAGCGTAATGCCCCTGGGCAGCTCGAATGTCATCGTGTAGTCTGCGACCTTCTTGCCAGGAATGCCCTGCGGGAAGAAGAGAATCTGCTGCAAACCGCCACGATTCAGGTAGATGCCGTTGACATGCCAGTTGGGCCAGACAACCGATTGCTCACACAGGACTGTCAGTTTTCCAACTCCGTCCTCCCCCTTGCTCCAGCCTTCTGGATAAGGAATAAGCGTGTCGCCGACCGCCAGCGAAACAGCAGCTTCCGCCCCTGCCTTCAGTGCAAACTCGTTCACGCCTGTCTTCAGCGGCATCGGCCCCGTCACGGCGACGCCGTTGACCGTGAGCTCTGCGTTTGTCAGCTTCGCCTTCAGCACGCGTGTGCTCATGCGGCACTTGTAGTCAGGCGAATGGTAATAGACGGTTCCGCCCTGCGAAAGATACCAGTAGAAGAGGAAATCACCGCTCTTGTCCAGGTTGAACGGCAGTTCGCCCCCCTCTTTGCCCACTGGCTGTTTTGCCCTGATGACCTCCTTGCCGAAAGCAGCCCGACCATTCAGGTGGGCTGGCATATCATTCGTCCGCGCGACCTTCAGTGCATTCACGCCTGGCATGAACTCGGGGAAGGAGGTGATGCGGATGCCTGGAACCTTCTCCATAAACTCCAGCTTGCCCAGATAACTGCTTGTATGAATGCCGCCGCTGGGAATCGCCTGAAGTGCACTCTGCTCCTTGGAGGCGCATTCGCGGCGCGCGGCAAGCACACCCCAGCTGTCACCAACCTTGGGAGTGCCACCCAACGCGCTCCAGGGCACCGCCATCTCGACGTTCCAATGCGCATCCTTGCCGTTGTTGTCAACCGTGATGGCGACCTTTGCGTTGGCATTCCAACTGCGGTCGCGGTTCGACCAGTACTCCGAAGCCTCCAGATTGCTCACACAGCTGCAAATGGTGCCTGAAGCAGAGACGACGACATCATAGAGCTTGCCATTTGAACGGTTTCCCAGAAGCACCTCCACCATGTCGCTGGAATAGACCTTGTCGCTATCTGGCTCATGGAAGTTGTTCTTGAAGTCGTGCAGACGATTCTGCGCAGGGTCCAGCGCACCCTCCATGCATTTGAACGCCACATAGAGGTTCGCGTCATCCCAGAGGAAGCTTACGGTGGTCTGCTGCTGCGCAAAGCTGTTCGTGAGATTCAGCAGGAAAGGACCACAGGCAATGCTGTCCTTCCACGCGTCATCCCCCAGCTCGCCGTCAACGACTGGCGTCCCGCGCCCTGCCGCAATATATACGGCATCCGCCGCCAGACATCCCAAACAGAACGCCAATACCAACAAACACAGCTTTTTCATTCGATATTTCCTATATTCACTGTTATCCAACTACCTCTTTCCTCTGTTTCCTAGAAGACCTAAGCCTGGCAGATCTAGGAGACTTGACAGACCTGGAAGACCTATAGAACCTAGAGGCCCTAGGAGACCTATAGAACCTAGAGGCCCTAGGAGACCTGGCAGGCCTGGCAAACCTAGGAGACTTAGGAGACCTAGGAGACCTAGGAAACCTATCTTAAGAGACATATCCTAAAAATTTAGCGGCAATAAAGAAGGAAAACAATACTATCAACGGATGAAGCTCCATAAATTTTCCGAAAACAATCGGTCTTATAAGCTGGTTGGATATCCATTGTGCAATCAAATATACCAAAATAGTCGGAACTAT
>JAFTAC010000283.1 GCA_017458805.1 Victivallales bacterium
CAAGGCCCAAGGGTGCGAACAACTCCCAGCAGCAGAGATACAATCTGCTTAGGAAGCTGTCAGAGCGTGGAAAGCAACTGGTGCTCCTGACGGCAACGCCCCACAGTGGCCAGGCAGAGGAGTTCCAGTCAATCCTGGGGCTTTTGAAGCCGGAGTTTGAAAGCTATGAACTACAAACCCCAAAAGAACGCGAGGAGCTGTCCCACTATTTCATTCAGCGGCGACGTGCCGACATTATTCATTATCTTGGCGGCGAGACGGTCTTTCCAAAGCGTGTTCAGCTGGAGAACAACGAATACGACTTTGCCCCTGAGTATCGTGAGCTCCTTTCCGACATCATCGAATACATCAAGAACGGTGTCAGCCAGATGACCACCGCAGACAAACGCAAACACAGGTATCTCTATTGGGACTTGCTGGCTTTGATGAGAGGTGTCATGTCAAGCCCTGCATCTGGCATCAGTATGCTCCAGAACAAAATCAGCAAGGGAGTTGATACCTCTGCCGATGGAGATTCGGAGGAAGTCACCCGTGTATTCGTCTTCAATGACCAACTGAAGGATATGCTGAACGCAGACGATGTCGTGCCAGAGGCATACGAGACAGTCAGTCTTGCGGACAAGAGCAAATTCCGCTCGTTCATCAAGACCTTGGAGCATATCAGGGAAACGGATTCAGACAACAAGGTGAAGGCTGCGCTGGAATATGTGAAGTTTGCGCTGGACAGCGGCATGAACCCAATTGTCTTCTGCCAGTATATCCAGACCGCAGAGTATGTTGGAGCATATATCTCTGAGCACCTGAAGACAAACAAAAAAACAAAGAAAGTCGTTGTGGACACCATCACAAGCCGCCTCTCGGACGAGGAGAGGAAAATGAAGATTGATGAGCTTGCGGCAAATGAGCGTCATGTCCTGGTTTGCACGGACTGCCTCTCCGAAGGCGTCAATTTGCAGACTGGATTCGATGCAGTGATACATTACGACCTGCCGTGGAATCCTAACCGAATGGAACAGCGCAATGGACGCATCGACCGATTCGGGCAGACATCGGCGGAAGTCCTTATCTCCACAATGCACAGCAGCAACAATCCTGTCGATGACATCGTCCTCAACGTCCTTTACAAAAAACAGGAGGAAATCAAGAAAAAACTTGGCGTATATCTGCCCATCGCCGACAATGACGCATCCCTGATGGAGGCCATCATGGAGCGCCTTTTGAAGTCCAGTGCGCAGCCACGACAGCTTGAGTTTAATTTCGCGGATGACGAGGAGTTCCAGGCACAATTCGAGAAGGAGCGCGAACTCCAAATCAAGAGGCTGGAGGATAGCGAGAAGATTTCCCACACCTACTTTGCCCATAACACCAAGCAGATGGACCCCACACGTCTGAACGCCTCCCTGCAAGAGGCGCGTCAGGTAATCGGCGGGGTGGAGGACACCTGTGACTTCGTGGTGCAGGAACTGATGCATGTAAATGTGAATGTCAGGAAGGATGCAGAATTGTGCTACAGTTTCCTGAGAACCGAACTGCCGGCCAACCATCAGCACTACTTCCCCTCTTCTGGCAACACCGTGAAGATTTCCTTCGCATCGCCAACCCCAAGGGGCTACACCTACATCGGACGCAACCACACGTTCGTCGAAGACCTTTCCAGAGGCGTTGTCAATGACTCCGTCAACGGTGGCGAACTTGCCGCGTGTCGTGCCATGGTTCTGGAGACGGCAGACGTGTTGAAGAAAACGACAGTGCTCCTCATGCGCGTCCGCAGCGTCATTAAGGACAGGAAAAATCCCGACCGCCAGCTTGTGGGCGAGGAAATGATATTCGTCGGATACAGGGGGAATATTGAGAACCATGAGTATCTCTCCCAAGAGGAATGTCAAAAACTGTTTCTGGACGCGAAGGCGTCGGGCAACGTGGAGGCAGTCGCCCAAAAGCAGATTTTCGATCGTTCGACACAGTGGATTAACGATGAACAGACCTTGCGGCTTCATACCGACGCCATCGCCCTTGAGAGAGCACAGCATCTTGTCGAAGCCTACTCGCAATACCGCACCTACCTCACTGCCGCAGAGTATCAAGTGGTGGAACCTGTCCTCCCGATGGACGTGATTGCCGCTTACGTTTTTATCCCCAAAATCTGATGCACCATGGACTACACTAGCATACACATATTCGGTCATTTTCTTTCTGATGACATCCTGCACGCCGTTGAGCGGGATAGCACGCTCGTTGGAAACCGTGAGCAGGACTTTGGGCTTGACTCTTCTGTGCAGAATGCCATTGACTATGCGTGGAGTTCCCTCAGAAATGACTGGAGGTACTTCAAGGAGCGCAGCATGGTCAATGACCCGTATGGCACAAGGCGTTCCCGCGACCTGATGGAACGCTTCTTGACAAGTCTTGGATATGCCTTCTTCAGGCAAAATGGCAATATCTTCATCAATGGCGTCGGCTATGACATTACGTATCTGTGCGGCGATTTGAAGGATTTGCCCATTATCGTCATCGGCGACAGGACAGGGGATGCCGAGATTGACACCCTGGACAAGTGCTCCCTTGACTATAGGGCAAAAGGCGCACAGAGGAAGAAGTCTCCCCACGCCACAATGCTTGAGTACCTGAGCAACACGGAGAATGTCTATGGCATTGTGGCCAACGGAAAGGTGCTCCGCATCATCCGCAACACGGGGCAGCTTGTCAAACTGACCTACATTGAGTTTGACCTTCAGCGTATGCTGGAGGAGGACAAGTACACCGAATTCTGCCTCATGTTCCGTCTGCTCCATTCGACCCGTTTCCGCGTGTCGGGGGATGAGCCTTGCGTGATGGAGCGGTACTTCAACATGAGCATCGAGAGCGGCAACCGCATTCGCGACGGCCTCTCGCTGGCTGTCCAGCGTGCCATGGAAACAATTGGCTGTGCCGCAATTCAAGGCAATGGCATCGGCAACGATGCGTTGCGCACTGCCATCATAGACGGCCTCCTCTCGCCCGAATACTTCAACAAGGAGCTAATTCATTTCATCTACAGGCTGCTTTTCCTGTTCATCATTGAGGAGCGGAATCTGGTCTATCAAATCCCCTCTCCTGAACATCCCGAATACAAAAAACTCTGCAAGTTGCAGGAAATCTACCAACAGTTCTACGCGGCATCAAGACTGCGTCAGAAGAGCGAACAGGCCTATCTGCGCCAGAAACAGTATCACGACCTGTGGGACGGCTTGATGGACACTTTCCGCCTATTTGAGAATGAGGCCTTCGGCGAGCCTCTTGGGATAAAGCCCCTCGGCGGTGTGCTGTTCAACTCGGAGACGTTGAAGTACCTGAAGCGGTGTACCATCTCCAATGCCATGCTTCTGGAGGCGTTCAGCGCATTGAATGAGTTCAGGGACGAGCGTCAGCAGCTGGTCAAGATAAACTACTCTTCTCTGGACGTGGAGGAGTTCGGTTCCGTCTATGAGGGCATCCTGGAAATGCGCCCATTCATCACCCAAGGAACAACTCCAAATGCTTGGGAGTTCGGCTATGTTGGCGGACTTGACCGCAAGAGCACCAGCAGCTACTATACGCGTCCAGACCTCGTTCAGAGCCTCGTCAAGACAACGTTGGTTCCCGTCATTGAGAAGATGCTGACTGAGCACAAAAACACCGATGAGAAGATCAAGGCCCTCCTGAACATGAAGGTCTGCGACGCCGCCAGCGGTTCAGGGCACATCGTCCTGGCCATGGCGCGAACTATCGCCTGGTATGTGTGTGTACTCAGGACGGGCGAGGACAATCCAGCCTCACTTGACTACCGCGAGGCATTGCGCGAGGTCATCCAGAGGTGCGTCTATGCGGTGGACTACAACCCCGATGCCGTGGAACTGTGCAAGGTGGTTCTTTGGATTGAAGGCTACTGCGCGGGCAAGCCCCTCTCGTTTCTCAACCATCACATCCGCTGCGGCAATTCGGTGGTCGGCGTCACCAATCTTGACGTCCTTCTCGAAGGCGTGCCGAAGGAAGCCTTCATGGCAGTGGATAAGGACGTTTTGAAGGAAATATGTCGTGTGAATCAGGAGGCGATTGATGAAGTCAAAGAAAAAAGCTCCAAGCAAAAGGATAATTATGAGCCGTTATTTCCCAGCGACTTTGAAATTGAGCATATTGACAGCGAGCAGATTAGCCTAGCCAACAGCGTCAAGGAAATCTCCTCACTGCCGGAAAACTCGCTTTTGGAGGAGCTGACAAAGCAGAAGCGATGGGAGGACCTGATGGCCTCGCCGCGCGTCGAATGTCTGCGCCGTGCGTGCGACATCTTCACCTACGCCTTTTACCATCAGTTCACGGCTGACGATGTGCAAGGCGCATTTGAAGGCATTACCTACAAACTGCCCGATATTCCCTACACACGAACCATGTTTCACGCCCTGGAGGAGATAAAGCACCTTGGGGAGCCGAACAGTGGGTTTACGCCCTTTTCTGACAACTTCAAGGCACACCTTGCCGAGGTTGCCAACCATTATCGTTTCTTCCACTGGTGCGTCGAGTTCCCCGAAGTCTTCGCCGCCAACGGTGGCTTCGATGTGATGTGCGGTAATCCCCCGTGGGATAAGATTAAACTGGAGGACAAGAAGTGGTTTGAACAACATGGTCGCACTGATATTGTCAATGCTGGCACTGCGGCCCAACGCAAGAGAATGATAGATAACCTTCTGCATACAGCACCAGAGCTTTATGAAGAGTATGGCAAAGCATTGGCAGACGCAGAGGCACAAAGTCGCTTTGTCCGTTTTGCAAACCGTTTTGAATTAACTGCCACAGGCGATATAGACCTTTATCCGCTCTTTGCTGAATTGTGTCTTTCTTTAAGCCGAGAAGCCTGGGGACTTGTGCTGCCGACAGGTATTGCCATTAATGACAGCAACAAAGACTTCTTTGCAACACTTGTTGATGAGAACCGATTGATTTCACTATACGACTTTGAAAACAAAGAAGCATTGTTCGACATTCATCGAATGTTTAAGTTCTGCCTGCTTACCGCTGGAAAAGCTCAAGATAAGCCGCGGACTGTTAGCGGAGGTTTCTATTTGACACGTATTGACCACTTATTGGATTCCAATCGCATATACACGCTTCAAACCAGCGACTGCGCTTTATTGAATCCGAACTCAAAGACCTGCCCCGTGTTCCGTACCAGTCGTGATGCTATACTGACGACCAAAATCTATCGTCGTGCAAAGGTTCTGATGAACGAGCAGACTGGTGAGAATCCGTGGAATGTCAAATTTGGTAGTATGATTCACATGTCTAATGACTCCCATTTTTTCCGCACATACAAGCAGCTTATTTCTGATGGGGCTTTGCTCGAAGGCAATGTATTCACGCAGGATGATGAAACATATGTGCCGCTTTATGAAGGCAAGATGATTTGGCATTACAATCACCATTATGGGACATGGCCAACCACGGGCGAGCGGCCTAATACCATTGAAACTCCTTCCCTAAGTGAACTGGCCAATCCCGAAGGCTGCATAATGCCCTGGTACTGGGTTCCTCTGTCAGAAGTGAAAAACAGACTTGTCAAGAAAAACGGGAAAAATGAAGTAATCTGGAAATGGGAACATAATTATTTGACAGGATTTCGTGATATAACCAATGCCACAAATGAGCGTACTTTTGTGGTTTCTCTCTTATATGGAAGCATAGGTGTTGGCAACAGCACAACACTACGTTAGGTAGAGTGTGCTGTGGCCAACACCTATATGTTGGCAACAATTTCTTCGCTTGTCTTCGATTATGTCGCTAGGCAGAAAATTGGCGGTAGCCACGCCAGCATTAGTTTTGTCAAACAGTTCCCAGTCCTTTCTCCAGAGCAGATTCCAGCCGAATTAACCATGCCCATCGTCTCCCGTGTGGCGAAACTCTGCTATTTCAACCACGACTTGGACGGTTGGGCGGAGGAGTTATGGGAGGAACTGACGCCTGAGCAGCGGACGGAGTTGCCTGAACTTGGCAAAAAGGAGTGCTTCATCTATGAACCCGACAAGCGGGCCGTCTGGCAGGCTGAGCTGGATGCCATCTTTGCCCACCTCTACGGGCTGACCACCGAGGAGCTCCGCTACATCC
>JAFTAC010000284.1 GCA_017458805.1 Victivallales bacterium
CAGGCTACCGCCGCTTCCACCAGTCCGGACGGCCTGGCTACCTCCGCAGTCACCAGGCCGAGACGGCCAGGCTACCGCCGCTTCCACCAGGCCGAGACGGCCTGGCTACCGCCGCAGCCACCAGGCCGAGACGGCCTGGCTATCCGCCCCCGCTGGGGAGGCTTCTAGTTGAGACTACAGTGCCACTTCTTTGAGCGTGCGCTCTTGGAGAGCAGGTGCAGGATGGCGATGCGCCCGTTCTGGGTGTAGGGGACATTGCAGCTGGTGATGGTTTTGCCCACGGGCAGAAGCAGGGTGAGGTCGCAGGTTTCGCCTGAGGCCACGCGGCAGAGGCCGCTGGCGCCATTTTCTGTCGCCTTGAATTCCACCAGCTCGTATCCACCTTGGGTGATGTGTCGCGAGACGGAGAGCAGGGTGGGGCGGTCATGCTCCACAAGGGTGATGCGGAGCACGGTGGTGTCAAAGGGCTTGATGGAGAGCTTAAGGGATTTCTTGAACACGCCCAGGTAGCGTTTGTTCCAGTAGTCATAGACGGTGTATTCGCCTGACGGCAGGTCGAGGTCGGCCTGCAGCTGGAGTGTATATGACTGCGGTGTGTCAGTGAGGTTGGAGAGTCCCGCGATGGTCCACTGCCCGAAGGACCGCGCGATGTTCAGGCGTATCACTTGGACGGGCCTGGCGATGGATCTGTTTTCACGGTCGCTTGACTGGTTTGACAGGAGCCTCGTGCCATTCAGGTCGCCTGGACGGACGTCGATGACGGGCATGATGCGACGTAGCATATCGACGCGTGGCTCGTCAAGCTCGCTGATGGCGTCGCCGAGGGTGATGGGGATGCCTGTCAGCCCGTAGATGGAGATGCGTGTGCGTGCCTGCTCAACAGTGGAGTAGGCCTTGCGCAGCACGAGGTTGTCGGCGTCGATGTAGAAGGCCGTGTTGTGGAGCGGAAAGAAGTGCAGGATGCGGGCGATGCCTTCATTAAGGAACTCCTCCCATGTGAAGATGTCGCCGCCGATGCGTGCACCGTCAAAGAAATCCTGGCACCAGGTGATGTCGTTTTCATTGACGCCGCAGCAGGACATCATATAGATATCCTCGCCGATGGTCTGACGGGCGAGCTTGGCGATGTTGCGGAAAATCTGCATGGGGGAGAGGTTGGGATTGAGGCGCTTTTCGCGGTAGGCTGCCATAATCCAGAGGGTCATGGGGAGGGCGTCCCACTTGAGTGCCTCATAGCCCCAGGCGAGATACAGCTTGAACATACGTGGGATGACCGTCTTTACGACTTCTGGATTCGACCAGTCGAACCAGTACTGCCCGCACCAGCGACGGTCCTGGCAGAGAAGCCAATGGGGATGCGCCTTCATAAAGGAGTTGATTTGGCAGTCGTTGGTGGGACCCACCCAGAGGGCGGGCAGGAAGCCCATCTCCTTCAGCTTGTCCGAGACAGCCTTCAGCCCGTTAGGGTAGGCGGATTTGCGCGGTGTCAGCATGTCGCTACCAGGCTCGCCAGTTCCTTTTAGGTCGTTGTGGCACCACTCCCAATCGACCCAGAGGACGGGGCGGGCGTCGAGGTAGTCGCCGAAAAGCTCCTTGAAGCGTGTTGCGTTTTCCAGCACAACGGCTTCACAGGCGTCGAATTTCACGGCGTACCAGGTCATCCAGCCGACGGACGGCGTCTCGAAGCCGTGGCGTTTGCGGATACCCCGATAGGGGAAGTTGAAGCGGTTGCGGCAGTAGTTTTCGGTGGCTTCAAGGCTGATGTCCAGCGGTGCGTTCGCCTTGCTTTCCCATGTGAAGCCATAGCGTTTTCCTTTCCAGTCGTATGAGAGCGCCGTGCTTCCAGAGCAGTTGAACTTCAACAGAAAATCCCGCTGGCGGTCGAAGAGGGCGTTGTCGCCGACGGAGACCATGGGGCCTGAGGCTGCGCGTAGGTGGGGCGATTCAGGTCTGTCAGTCACACTTAGAACTTCTTCGGAAGGCGTTTGGGGGAGAAAATGCCCATCAAGGCGAAAACGGCAGTTTCCCTTGCAGCAGAGGTGGAGCGTGTGGTTTTCAAGGGCGAAGAGCAACGTGGAGCTTTGTGATGAGCCATACGACAGAATGCAGCGCAGGCTGGAGGAAGCCAGGTCGTGCTTCTTTTCAAATATCGGAGTCGAGATGTTCTTGTTGGAGAGAGGTGTCTCATCTGGATTGCAGATGGATAGAGTTGCCTCCAGAAGGGAAAAACTGCTTCCGTTGTCCACTGGCGAATAGAGTATCGACAGGTGCCCCAGCAGATGGTCGTAGTAAACCTCGAACTGCTTGTAAACCAGGTTCTGCATCTTCAATAGTCCAGGTGGTTCGGGTAGTGGCGGAAGCGGAAGAGGCCTGAATCCTCGTATTTCTTGGCTTCGGCGGCGAAGCCAGCCTTCACAATGCCCCAGTCGGATGGACCTGTGATGAATCTCACGCCCCAGTCGATGAGCTGGCGGCAGAACTCGATGTCCCCGAAGCCGACGGTACCGCAGGTCTTGCCGTGCCTGGCGCATGCATCGACTAGGCGTTTGACGGCGTCAACAACCTTCGGGTGGCGGGGTTGGCCAGGCAGACCGATGCTCTCCGAGTAGTCGGCTGGGCCGAGGAAGATGACATCGATGCCATCGACAGAGGCGAACTCATCGGCTTTCTGCAGGGCGTCCTCGTCTTCTATTTGCGCGACGACGAAGGTGTTGTCGTTGGCGAACTTAATGTAGTCGAGTGTGTCGGCGAAGCCCTGGTCGGCGTCCTGGTTGACGCAGTCCATGCCGCGCATGCCTCGTGGGTAGAACTTGGTTTCCTTGGCAACCCATTTGAGCTGGTCGGCACTGTGGACGTGGGGGAGCATGATGCCCTGTGCACCCGCTTCCAGTGGCTGTATAAGGTCGGTGTAGTCGGTGGCTGCGGAGAGGCGCACGAGCATGTCGATGCCCGTGATTTTGGAACCTCGCAGGATGTTGGCAAGCAGGGAGCGGTCGATCATCTCGTGTTCGTTGCAAAGCCAGAGGCAGTCATAGCCCGTGTAGCCGATGAGTTCCGCCAGGTCGGCGTTGAAGAAGTTCATCTTGGCGACCATGACTGGTTCGCCACGGCGGATTTTTTCGCAGACAATGCTTTTTTTCATGGATTGAAGTAAGATAAACGAGTGGTGTAGGTATATAGATTATGAACAATGCCATAATCTATTTCCTGAACAAAGGCTTGTCAAGCTGTCTTTACATCAAAAAAATCATTGTTTATGTTGCATAATGGGTTATCTGGGCTACATTATAGCAATTTGGACAGCTTGTTCTTTTTATCTATTTTCACTTTAAGGAGAAACAACAATGGCAGACAAAAAAGAGATTTTCGCAGACGGCATTGGACAGATTCATTTTGCGGGCGGCATGGTGCGCTTTGATTTGGTTACCCTTCAGCCAGGTGAAGAGGGCAAGGCTCCTGTTCCCGAATCCCACACCCGCCTTATCATGCCCCCGCAGGGCTTCCTCGCCGCCTACAACTCCATGCAGCAGCTCATCGACAAGCTGGTTGAAGCTGGCGTGCTGAAGAAGAATAACAACGCATAACAGGCGAGGCACGACTATGCCTGATTTCACTCTGAACCCTGATTTCGGCGCGGCTGCGGGCAACTACAGCTTCAATGTTGGCCCTGTTGTTGCGCCGCATTCTTCCCAGGCTGTTGCGCCCGTGTCGGCAGCGCCTATCGCCTCCAATGCCACGGGAGACCCCGATTTGGCTCCTGGCCAGAAGCGTCCTGCCAATGCGCAGAAGTCCATCTACGGCGAAATCCCCCAGATACCCGTGCTGGACGCCGTTGAAGGCATCAAGTTTGACTTCAACCACGGCATCCGCATCCTCTTCCCGCAAAACGAGAAGACCTACCATGTCACCTTCATGGACATCGACACGGGCGTCATCCTCTACAGCAACGACACCGTGCCAGGGGCCTTCATCACCTCCGTCAAGAAGTTCTACATCCGTTTCCGCCTCATCATCCACGAAAAGGGGAACGAGACGCCGATCTTCCAGCACGACATGGACCTGAAGGACCGCGAGGTGATGGTGCAGCTGCCCGTGGGGACCATCGGCGATTCCATCGGCTGGTTCTCCTACGTGGAGCGCTTCCAGCTGAAGCACCACTGCAAGCTCATCTGCGTGATGACGCCGTGGATTGCCACGCTCGTCAAGGACCAGTACCCCGACATCACCTTCATCCCCCCCGAGGAGACGAAGAACTACCGCCCCTATGCGAGCTACTACATGGGGCTTTTCTTCAGAGGCGACGTCGATAACCAGCCCATCGATTTCCGCTACATCGGCCTCCACCGCACGGCTGGCTACATCCTGGGGCTTGACGGCGACGACTTGGCGGATCTTCCGCCCCGCTTCAACCTCTCCGCTCCAAGGAAGATTCAGGAGAAGTATGTCTGCATTGCGGCGCAGTCATCGAGCCAGGCGAAGTACTGGAACAATCCGTTTGGATGGCTGACAGTCGTCAAGTTCCTGAAGGACAACGGCTATCGTGTGCTTTGCATTGACAAGGAGAAGGTGCATGGCACGGGGCTTCACTGGAACTACATCCCATACGGAGCAGAGGACTTCACGGGGGACATTCCGCTCCAGGAGCGTGTGAACCTCATCAAGGACGCCGATTTCTTCATCGGGCTCTCCAGCGGTCTTTCGTGGGTTGCATGGGGGTGCAAGGTGCCGATTGTGATGATTTCGGGCTTCACGCATCCCACCAACGAATTTCACACGCCCTACCGCATTATCAACTACCACACCTGCCACTCCTGCTGGAACGACATGCGTGAGAACTTCGACCACTTCGACTTCCTGTGGTGCCCGCGCCACAAGGGGGACGATCGCCAGTTCGAGTGTACGCGTCTCATCTCGCCCGAACAGGTCATCGCCACCATCAAGAAGATACCGACATTCAGACCAGCGGAAAAGCCGGCGGAATAGTCTGTGAAAATGGAGGTGGTTGCAAGGCAATCACCTCTTTGTGCTTTTTTAGGATTTTGCAATGAAACAGCTTAGATTGAATCTCATCCCCGGCGACGGGATTGGCGTTGATGTCATACATGAAGGGCGTCGCCTATTGGACAGAATTGCCGAGGTCAGTGGCGGCATCTCTTTTGATTACAACGAGCTTCCTTGGAGCTGCGAGTACTACCTCAAGAACGGGCGGATGATGCCGCCTGACGGCATGTCCATTCTGCGTGACTGCGACGCGATTCTGCTGGGGGCCGTGGGCTTTCCAGGCGTGCCAGACCACATCTCCCTGCGTCAGTTGCTGCTGCCCATCCGTGTCGAGTTCGATGAATACGTGAACATGCGCCCCGTCAAGATGCTGCCAGGGCTTCACTCGCCTCTGAAAAACGAGACGATGGACGTTGTGTGCATCCGTGAGAACTCCGAAGGGGAGTACTGCGGCAAGGGAGAATGGAAGAACGAGGGGCAGCCAGACGAGACCGTCATGCAGGAGAGCATCTTCACCCGCAAGGGGACGGAGCGCATCCTGCGCTATGCCTTCGAGTATGCGAAGAAGACAGGGCGGGACAACGTGCTTTCCGCCACGAAGTCTAACGCGCTGAACTATTCGATGGTCTTCTGGGACAAGGTGTTCGAGGAGGTTCGCAAGGACTACCCCGACATCACCTCCGCCAAAATGCACGTCGATGCTCTGGCGGGCTACTTCATCATGCACCCAGAGCGTCTGCAGGTGGTGGTTGCCAGCAACCTGTTCGGGGACATTCTGACGGACTTGGGTTCCGCGATGCTGGGCAGCATCGGCATCTCGCCCTCGGGCAACATCAACCCCGAAGGGAAGTATCCCTCCATGTTCGAGCCCATTCACGGCTCGGCGCCAGACATCGCGGGCAAAGGCATCGCAAATCCGATGGGCACCTTCTGGGCCATATCGCTGATGTTGGAGCATCTTGGCTGCAAGGCGGAGGCCGACAAGGTGATGGAGGCGATGATTGCTGTCCTCACAGAAGGCAAGGCACTGACTCGCGACATCGGCGGCAATGCCACCACCACCGAAATGACTGACGCCATCCTTGCGAAGATTTGATGCCCATGAATCTGCGTTTGATGTGTTTGATGAGTGTTTTGCTGGCTGCTGGTTTAGTGGCTGGCGAGACGAATAAGCAGGAGAAGAGTATGAACGATGGCAAGCAAGTTGTGGCAGAAAGGATATCCGATGCGGAGAAGAACAATGCCACGCAGATGAACGCCACGCAGGCTGAAGCGGCGGAGAGTCATGCGGGTGGCGTGCGGATTGTCTTCATCGGCAACTCCATCACCTTGCACGGGGTTGCGCCCAAGATTGGATGGCATAACGAGTGGGGCATGGCGGCTAGCGCGGCGGAAAAGGACTTTGTCCATATCGTGACGCGCGGCATTGAGGCGAAGACGGGACGCAAGGCCGATGTGCGCGTTAGAAATCTTGCGCGATTCGAGCGTGGATTCACCGACTACAATTATGCTCTTGAGCAGGATTTGATAGCGTTTGCCCCCGACTACCTGATTGTCGCCCTCGGCGAAAACGTTGGGGCGCTCACGACGCAGGAGGAAAAGCTTGGCTACTATGCAGCCTTCAAGAAGCTGCTTGAAGGCTTCCTGGTAGGCGAGAAAAAACCGAAGTGCCTGGTGCGTGGAGTCTTCTGGCCGAGCACCTGGAAGGACGAGATGATGTCGCGTGCCGCAAAGGAGCTGGGGGTGCCATTCGTCAAGGCGGATTTTGCAACGGACGAATCCATGATGGCCCTGGGCCTGTTTGAGCACACGGGCGTGGCACGGCATCCAGGCGACAAGGGGATGGACGCCATTGCGCAAATCATCTTGGCGGGGCTTTTTCCTGAAGAGACAGAAGAAAAGTAGATTGGAGGCATGATGAGAGATAGCTTGTCCATTTTTACAGTAGTCTTGTTGCTTGGTTTGGTTGCATTATGCGATGAGCCGAAGAAGGCGCATCGCACCAAGGAGAAGATTGCGCCTGGGGTTATCTATGAGCAGATATCCGATCCTGCGGGACCATGGGAGGTGCGCCTGATCAGGATTGAAAAGGCGGCAATGAAGAAATACGAGTTCCGTGTCAGCGAGGCGGGAGATGTATGCCCCGGCGTGGAAACGACGCTGGACGCCTACAACCGTGCCCGGGAAAGGAAGCTCGACGTCATTGCCGCCATCAACGGTGACAGCTACTACTACCGTGACGGCAAGAAGTTCGGGCAGCCGCGCGCCCTGACCGTCGTGGATGGGCGATTCTTCTCCATCGGCGACCTGCGCAGCCGCGCCAATCTCTTTGTGGATTCTGCCAGCAATTTTACCATTGAGCGCGGCAGCATGAACGGCTCCACGGTCTCCATCGGGGAAAAATCCTATCCTCTGGTTGCGCTTAATGACATTCTTGTCGCGGGGTATGAGGGAGTGAATGGCGTCTTTGCCTATACCGCAGACTGGGGGAAGCTGAAGACCCCTGCGCCAGGCGTGCTGGTTCACCTGAAGCAGCCGTATCTGACCATACCTGGCGAGTTTGAAGGCAAGGTGAAGGGGGAGTTCCCAGTCGGTCCCGTCAGCGGGGAGTTCTCCAATGTGGTGCTGGTCGGCTTCGGAAGCGCGGCGGAGATCAATGCGCTGCCCGCGAAAACCGCCGTCCACTTGGACATCAAAATCACGCCCGCTCCCCAAACGCCCCCTGTAAAGCTGGCCCTGGGCGGCATGGGCATCATCCGTATTGGCGAACGCACCTTCTACGACACTGACAAGAACCGCCATCCGCGCACTTTCTGGGGCAGCGGCCCCGACGGCGTTGTCTTTGGCGTGGTCGATGGCCGCCGCAAGGGGTGGTCCGTCGGCATGAACTACGAGGAGATGGATCGGCTCCTGAAACCCTACAACCTCACGAACATCATCAACCTGGACGGTGGCGGATCCACGACCCTGGTCATCGACGGCAAAGTCCAGAACAAACCCTCGGACGGCGCACCGCGCCGCACGGGAAACCACCTGCTGCTGATACGACGGCATTGATGGCACTCTGCGCGGCTACGCGCCGCGCAGTCAGGACGTAAGGCCTAGTAGGCGTTTTTTGAGAACAGAATAACAACGGAGAAGAAAAATGCAGAAAATCCATTATGATTGTGTTGGGACTTGTTCCAATTGTTTTGATTTGGTGATTGACGACGAGGACCGTGTGGTCAAGGCGGAGTTTACGGGTGGCTGCAACGGCAACCTTCAGGGCATCATGAAGCTGGTGCAGGGAATGAAGTGCGACGAGGTCATTTCACGCTTGAAGGGAATCAGCTGCAACGGCGGCCCAACCTCATGCCCCGACCAGCTGGCGCATGCACTGGAAGGACGCAAGGCAAAGAACTAACTAGAGCTTCTAGAGCTTCTAGAGCTTCTAGAGATTCTAGAGGTTCTAGAGACCCCACTTGGAGATGGATGATATGGTGAGAAAACTGTGTGTTTGCTTGGCCTTTTTGGCGTTGTCCCTGTTTGCACTGGAAAACCTGAGGGGGAAGTATAACCCTGGATTTGAACGTGATGGCGAATGGTGGCGGCCGATGGTGAATGGCGACAACCATTCATTCTTCTCCAAGGACGCGGGCATAGATGGATCTGGTGCCGCTGTCGTATCTTCGAAGGAGGAGACGAACTCGGGCTTTTTCGCACAGGGGTTCGTGCCGATTGTCGGCGGGCGCAAATACACAGTCGAGGCGCGCTTCAAGGGGACGGTCAAGAGCGGGCACGCCTATATCGCCGCCGCCCTCTGGTCAGGAACCAAGGGCACGGGCCAGGTTCGTGAGAGCCGTCGCGTCACGACGATTGAAAGTCCTATGATAACGGAGTGTTCGCCAGACATTTGGAGCAGCGTCCACATCACCCTGACGGCTCCCGAGGAGTGCAATGGCATTCACATCCATCTGGGCACCAAGGAGTTCATTGGCACCATCGCGTTCGACAACATCGCAGTCTATGAGACGGATGACACCATCTCTATTCCGCAACTAAGCCAGCCTCCCGTGCTTGACGGCAAGTTGGACGAGACCTTTGTGAAGGAGGCAGCGCGCTTCACGGATTTCATGCAGTTCCCGTTGCAGCAGGGGAAGCTTTCTTCGGAGCAGACCGAGGTCTATGTGGGCATGACGACGGAGCACATCTACGTCACCTATCTTCTGCATCACTCCGCTGGCCGCAGCCTGAAGGGGGCGATGCACAGGCGTGATGAAACTGCTCTCTTCAACGATGAGGACAGCATTGAGTTGTTCATCTCGCCAATGGCTGCTGAAGATTCCTGCTGCCATTTGGCGATAAACGCCTTTGGGGCCATCTACGACGCCATGGACGGCAACGCCAACTGGAATGCTGCGCTTGAGGTCGCCACGGGCAAGCTTGACGACAGGAGCGACTTGATTGAGTTCAGGATGCCGTTGAAGGAGCTTGGCTACAACCATGCGGTGGATGCTGGCATCGTGCCGTTGGATTTCAAGATGAGTTTCTGTCGCAACCTCAGCGGCGTACAGGGCGAACACTACACCACCTGGAGCCGTGTGCTCAGCCGCTACGAGGAGCCAGGCAGTTTCAGGCTTTTCAAGGGGCTGGGGACGGATTTCGGGCGCAACTTCAGTGAACGCTACTGGAGACGCGAGAACGTGCGTGACATCGCCACGAAGAAGGTGGAGGTTTGCTGGCAGGTTGAGAATCCCCTCTATGAGGAGCTTATCACAGACAAGCCTCATCCCGAGCACGGCGAAGGCGCCTACATCTGGACGCGCCCCCTCGACCCCATCAACATCTCCTATGGCCTCCAGTATGGCTTCGCCTACAGCAGGGCAGCCATCCTGAAGGAGTACGAGGCGCACAGGCTTCACTCCTTCACACATTACAGCGGCATCAAGGGGATGGCAGATTGGTCACGCGAGACAGGCATCGGCCAGTGCCTCTATTTCCCATATTTCATCGATGATTGGTCCGCTCCCTATAACCCTGTGGTATATCAGAAGATGTTCGACATCACCCGCAAGACGCTTGATGAGAACCCCGACGCCGTCTGGGGCATCTCCCTGGGGGACGAGGCGTTTGAGTGGCTGCTCTTCCGCTTCATCGACAACGCGAACAACCCGCAGAAGCTGGAAGCCTCGCCCGAGCTACGTGAGGCGGTGAAGACCGTCAAGGAGCAGTATGGCTTTGGGAAGTACGGCGTGCCCAGTTCCTCGAAAGGGGGGCAGACGGAGCGCTTCGAGTGGCTTGCCACGAAGAACTACATGTTCGCCCGCACGCAGGCGATGCAGCGCGACTTGTACAAGCTCTGCCAGGAGTATCGTTTTCACGGCAAGCCGCTGGTCTGCATATCGGGCGACCCGATGGGCGGGCTGAATGTCGTGCAGCAGCAGAGCCGCGACCGCAACTACTGCGATGTCTTCACGGGGCAGGTGGTGCCAACGGCGTCGCGATGGCGCCAGAACGTCTGCTTCACGACGAAGGTGCTGAAGGATTTCACTGGCAAGACGGTCTGGCCCTGTGCGCATGTCGAGCCCTATTCGCGCTCCAACGACGTACTGACAACCGCTGAATATCTGAGCCAGGTCGCCCGTGGCGGCGGCAGCGGCCTGCAGATTTGGAACTACGATTTGGCCAACTCCACCCGTGGCGTATGCAACACCTGCTTCGACTACCATGGCCACAGGCCGAGATGGGACATTCTTATGGATGTGGTCGATAGGTTC
>JAFTAC010000285.1 GCA_017458805.1 Victivallales bacterium
TTATCGGAAAGGAAGTCCCGCTGACGCAATGTCTTGACAAACTGCAAGGCCATGCCGCATGTCAGGTTTTCAGGCGCATCCATCCCGATGCACCCCAGCAGGTTGGCCACATCATACGCCTCGGTCTTGAATCCACAGAATTCCCAGTCGATCAAGGCGTTGATTTTGTGGTCACCCCAGATGATGTTCAGAGGGTGAAAGTCGCCATGGCAGAAGTGGACTGGCAGGTCGCGCTCCGTCTGAAGAAAGGGTGCTAGTGTTTCCAATATCGGCTGCAAGTCATTGTAAAGTGCTGGATTATGCGAACGAATATGCCGCATCAGGTGGCTGATGTAATGTGGTATGGTAAAGACATCTGCAACAGGGAGGTGCGCTGACTTCTCCTTGAGCGCAACCAGCAGTTCTGCGCAGGCGGTTCCCCGCCATTCGTCTGCGGCATATTCCTCACGTGGCAAAGGAACGCCAGGCACCCATGCCCGCAGTTGCCAGAAGGCGTTGCCCAAAGCAAAGCCCAGGTTGCCGTCAAACGTTGGAAGCCAGGCAGGAACCTGCTTGAAATCATTGACTTGGAGCGTCAACAGAAATCTTGCCTGCGCTAGGCGCGACGTGAGTTTTTCAGGTGGGAGGCACTCCAGAATGTAGGCGTCTCCATTGGAGGCACGCAGAGCCTGGCGGAAATTCACACGTGCTGGACTTCCCTCATTGACAGGTACATCCAGCAGTTCGGCATCCTCCAGTCCCCATTGGCGCAGGACGTTTTCAGGTATTTCCTTTTTCATTTCTTCAACATTGGTTTCAAGTATTTACCAGTGTAGGACTTGGAGCATTTTGCAACCTCTTCGGGAGTGCCCTCCGCAATGATGGTGCCGCCATGGTCGCCGCCTTCGGGCCCCAAATCGATGATATGGTCTGCAACCTTGATGACGTCCAGGTTGTGCTCGATGACCAGCACCGTGTTGCCCTGGTCACGCAGGGCGTTCAGCACCTGAAGGAGGTGCTCGATGTCCGCGAGATGCAGCCCCGTCGTGGGTTCGTCCAGCACATAGAGCGTGTGCCCCTGGGGACGGCGTGAAAGCTCCGCAGCCAGCTTGATGCGCTGCGCTTCGCCGCCTGACAAGGTCGTGGCGGGCTGCCCCAGCTTGATGTAGCCCAGACCAACGTTGCTCAACGTCTTGAGTTTGTTCTTGATGCGCGGGATGGCCTCAAAGAGTTCCAGTGCCTCGTCAACGGTCGTGTCCAGCACTTCGGCAATGTTGCGCCCCTTGAAGCGCACGTTCAGGGTCTCCGTGTTGTAGCGCTGCCCTCCGCAGGTTTCGCATTTCACATAGACGTCGGGCAGGAACTGCATTTCAATTTTGCGTATGCCGTCGCCTTTGCAGGTTTCACAGCGTCCTCCCTTGACGTTGAAACTGAAGCGGCCAGGCGCATAGCCCCTCACCTTGGCGTCGTTGGTGGCTGCGAAAATGTCGCGGATAATGTCAAAAAGCCCTGTGTAAGTGGCTGGATTCGAGCGAGGTGTGCGACCTATTGGGCTTTGGTCTATGACAATCATCTTATCGACGAATTCCATCCCGTCAATGCCTTCATGCTTGCCTGGCGGGTCTGTCTTGATTTTCATGCGCTGCTGGATGGCACGCACGAGGATGCGATTGACCAGCGTGGATTTTCCAGAGCCCGAAACGCCTGTCACGCAGCAGAATGTGCCCAATGGAATGCGAACATCAATACCCTTTAGGTTGTGCTCCTGCGCTTTACGTATGACGATGGAATTGCCGTTGCCTGGATGCCGCATCGTCGGCACCTCGATGCGCCGTTCTCCTGTAAGATACTGCCCCGTAAGGGATTCCTTGCATGCCATTACCTCTTTGGGCGTGCCAGCGCAGATGACTTTGCCACCGTTGCGCCCTGCCCCAGGCCCCAAATCCACAAGGAAGTCAGCCGTGCGCATGGTGTCGAGGTCGTGCTCGACAACGATGACGGTGTTGCCGAGGTCGCGCAGACGGCAGAGTGTGTCGAGCAGCTTGTCATTGTCGCGCTGGTGGAGGCCGATGCTGGGTTCGTCCAGGATGTAGAGCACGCCGACCAGACCGCTTCCCACCTGACTTGCAAGGCGTATGCGCTGCGACTCGCCACCCGAGAGAGTGCCTGACTCGCGGTTGAGGGTCAAGTAGTTGAGGCCAACTGACTTCAGGAAGCCAAGGCGCGCCTTGATTTCCTTGCAGATTTCGGCGGCAATGGCGGTCTCCGTCTTGTTGAGCTTGAGATTCTCCATAAACTCCAATGCCTTGTCGATGCTGAGCGAGCAGAACTCGTAGATGTTCAGACCATTGACGGTGAATGCAAGGTATTCGGGCTTCAAGCGTTTGCCGTGGCAGTCGGGGCACTCCTCATAACTCATCAACTCCTGGAGTTTGGTGCGCAATTCATCGTTCTCCGTCTCCCTATGGCGCCTGATGAGGTTTGGGATGATGCCTTCGAATGGCTTGCGCCATGGGTTCATCTTCCCGCGCATCCAGTAGTCAAAAACCACCTCTTCATCGCCCGTGCCGTAGAGAAGCAGTTGCTTTATGTTGTCTGGCAGGTCCTTCCAGGGAGTCGTCAGGCTGAACTTGTACTGTTCGGCCATGCAACGCAGGTAATGGTTGTAGAGAATGATGGTGCGATGGCCCCCCTTCCGCCACAGCGGGATGGCACCTTTCTTGATGGATAGGGTCGGGTCAGGCACCACGGCCTCGGGCGTGAAAATCAAGCGTACGCCCAATCCGTCGCAGGTGGGGCAGGCACCATACGGCGTGTTGAAGGAGAAGTTGCGTGGCAATGGCTTGCTGAAGCTCAAGTTGCAGTGGACACATGCCAGATGCTCACTCATCTGCTCTTCCTTCCAACCGCTTTTCTCGTTCTTGTCCTCGACCAGTAGCGTGAGGATGCCATCGCCTTTTTTGAGGGCAAGTTCCACGGAGTCCGTGAGGCGGCTGCTCTCTGTACGCCCTGTGACCAGGCGGTCCACCACCGCCTCCAGCGTATGGCGTTTGCTCTTCGCAAGAGTGATCTCCTCCTCCAACGACTTGACTTCACCATCGATACGCACGCGGGAGAAACCATCCCGACGCATCTTCTCGATGATTTCCTTGTGTTCGCCCTTTTTCCCAAGGATATATGGCGCCAGCAGCATGATTTTCAGGCCAGGCGGCATGGCAGCTATCTGTTCGCAGATGCTCTGCGGGCTCTGGCTGTGGATTTCACGTCCGCACTGCGGGCAATGGGGAATGCCGATGTGCGCGTAGAGCAGTCGCAGGTAGTCGTATATCTCCGTGGTGGTTGCAACAATGGATCGAGGCGAGCTGCCTGCGGTGCGCTGTTCGATGGCAATGGCGGGGGAAAGGCCGTCGATGTGCTCGACATGCGGCTTCTGTAGTCGGTCCAGGAACTGCCTGGCATACGCCGAGAGGCTTTCGACATAGCGACGCTGCCCTTCGGCATAGAGCGTATCGAAGGCAAGAGAGGACTTTCCAGAGCCGCTAAGCCCCGTTATGACCACCAGCTTGTCCCTTGGAATCTCCAGCGTGATGTTCTGTAAATTGTGCTGTGTGGCACCGATGATTTTTATGACGCCTGACATGGTGTTATGCGATTATAGGTTGTCTAGTTCGAAACCGAAGCGAACGATGCAAGTCTTGTCGTTCCACTGGGGTGGGAGAGAGGAAACGCAGAAGTGCTTGTCCTTGAAGAAGCTCCAGGGGGTGACTCCCCAGGATTCACCCTCCTTGAGGTGATGCGGTCCAAGCAGGTTGCGCAGGTTGTTGGTCAGCGTGATTTCAAGGAGGTTCTCCTTTTCGCGAAGAACGCCATGCGGTATTGCCAGGTCGTAGGGTCGCCACACCAGTGCGCCAAGCTCCACGCCGTTCAGGCGGACTTCTGCCACGTTTGCAAAGAACTGACTGAAGCGAAATACATTGCAGTTGCAGCAAGTTGCATCGAAGCGACCTGTCAGTTTGACCTTGCCAGCGAAGAAGGGAAGACCGTCATTCTGCAGGTTGCTACCATCGGATTCATGCCCCAGCGTATCGATGACGAACGGTCCTTCCAGGCGCTCGGCGTTCCTCCCGATGAGTTCGCGGCTGCCGAGGTTGCGCACGGCGAAATCGCCTGCGATATAGATGGACTCCAGTTCCATGTTGAAGCTCAGCTTGTTGCGCTCCGCCTCGAAGATACGTGCTGCCCGTATATTCGCATAGACCTCTGGCTCCTGGTGGAAGAGCGTCTCAAGTGTGACGATGTTCACTCCATGCTTGCAGGGTGGCAGTGGGATGGTGGCGAATGCCTGGTCGAAGAGGAAGCCATTAGCATGCGAATCAAGCTTTTCACCGTTGAACGATATCGCAAATATCTCAGGCGATTCCACAAGGAGCATCAGGGGCTTGCCCGTATCAAAGCTATCGGCCACCTGGAACTCAAACTCCAGGCGCAGATTCACATCCTTCTCGAATTTCAAGGCTTCTGCCATCAAGGAGATGGTTTCAATCTTCTCTGCAAGCAGCTTGCCATCAACGTAGCAGCGGCAGGTGTCAAGGGTGAGCGTGTTCGGCGTCAGCAGTTCCATCTGGTAGGTCGGAGCAGGTTTTGTACTGGAAGCTTTTGCAACGGGACGCACCATCAGCAGGAGGCTGCCGCCTGGCTCGAAACGATACGGTATGTCAAACTGACCCGCTTCCACAGAGACAAACTCGCCTGTGTCTGGCATGAAACGCGCAACAGGCGTGCCTTGGAAGTGGAAACTCACCTCCGCAGCCTCCGCATTGCTGCTGTTCACGAAGAAAAGCAGTTCGGCGGGCGCACCCTGGAAATCCGCAAAAATCCTGCGCGTGGCGATGATTTTGCCACGGTCGCCAGAAATCTCGCAGAGCTGGTACATCTTTGCAACAAGGATGGCAACTTCCTCCTCGTCGTGGCACCAATAGACCTTGTCGAGCAGTGCCTGAAGAGATGCGTCCTGCTCACCATCGACTGTATAGGCGTCATTGTTGGCAACCTGTACGCCGATGATGCGACCGCCATTCTTCGCAAACTCTTCCAGCAGACTTTTTTCCGTTGCCGATATATTGTTCAGTTTTGGCAGGACGACCAGTTCGTAGCTCTGCAGACCGACGATGAACTTGGATCCATTCACCCTGCCCTTTTCCGCAATGATGGTCTCGTCGCCGTAATGGAAAGGCACCTGACGAGCCTCCAGCTGCGCCGTGAGGCCAGCAAAGGAGCTGTAGTACATGCTCAGGCGGCCATTGTCGCCGCAGTTGTACTCCGTCCATGCGGTTGACTGCCCATGCAGGACAAGGACTGGTGTCTTGGAAACTCCATCCGCCAATAGCTGGCCGATGCGTGAAACGTAGTCGTTGAAGAGGCGGTACTTGTCCCACCAGGGCTGGTGCTGGAAGAGGGAGGCTGGATAGTCGCGCTTGCGGGCACCGCGCAGGGAGTAGCTTTCCAAGTGCTGGCAGAGGAAGTTGATGCCACGCGCCATCTGCAACTGGTACATCCAGCGCATGTCCTGGAAGTTGACGTTCCATCCGCAAAGGGCGAAGGTCTCGACGAGGAGCCTCTCCTTTCCCGTCTGCGCTGCCACAGACTGCAACTGGTTAAGGCCGACTGCGTTGGGGGTAGTTCTGCCAAGCCAGTCCACGCCAGGGATGTGGTAGAACTCATACTGTGGCATGATGGCGCCGTTGGAGTAGAGCTGCGCCTCGTAGGTCTCCTCCAGAACATGGTGGCCAGTGAGCAACTTGCCGTTGGCCTCGCACCAGTCGTGAATCTGGCGAAGGAAGTTGTCGCGGAAGAGGCGTGTCAGCAACGACCAATAGCGAACGCGGACGGCGCGATAGCCCTCGCACTGCGTGAAGATGGCGGGCAGTTCCGACAACAGGTCGCGCCCGTATGCGGCACGATATTCATCGGGTAGGATGAGAGACCATGGAACACCGTTGCGGGAGAGCTGTGGCTCGTCCGTGAAGAAGCCCTTGACTGCCGCCCACGCCCTTGGCGAGAGTTTCTCCTTGTAGGCCTCATAGACCTGGCGGATGAACTCGTGCGTGACTTCTGCATCCAAATTATCGACATAGTAGGGATTTACATCATAATAAAAGACCTTGCAGTCAATTTTGGCGATAATGCGGCTTACTGGAATGTCTGCGGCTTTTTCCTCAGAAGTCATGCGCAGGTACTTCTGCTGGTACTTCTCGCCAAGGCCATTGACCATTCCGTTGCCGAAGCCGCTCGGCCAGCCGTTCTCATCGTAAAGCCACGGTTCTGCCCCAACCTTAATTGCCTCATCCACAGTCGCTTCGACAGCATCAAACCACTCCTTTGAGAAGTACTTGGTCAGGAGGCCGCCACGAGCGTGCATGAAGAAGCCGCCAATGCCTTTGTCGTGCATCTCGCGGACCTGATGGCGCAGCTCTTCAGGGACTAGTACATCATTCCAGCTCCAGAAGGGGACGGGACGAAAATCAGTGCGTATTTCCATATTGCTCCTTGTTATTTTATTCGCTGCGCTTGTGCGCAGCGCACAGGACAGAGACTCCGCGCTTGCGCACAGCGCACAGGACAGTGACTCCGCGCTTGCGCACAGCGCACAGGACAGAGCCCCCGTACTTGCGCACAGCGCACAGGACAGTATTTAAATCGGTCTTCCTCCAGCATCGATGGCCTTGCGTTCCCTTTCGGTGATGGTCATGCCAATGCGCTTGGCAAGCTGCTCTAACCTCCATTCAGGAGCTTGCACGAAGTTTCTGCGCCCAAGGTAGTCGAGCAGCAAGCGTTTCATATAGGCACCTGCGGGGTCGTTGGAATCGAGCTTTAGTCCGCAAACCATCAAGCGTCCTTGTCCGACGACAAACTCCGAGAGGAGCGATTTGCGCCGCACCAGCTTGAAGGAGGGAATCAGTTCGAGAATCGGTGAAAACGGTGGCATCTCCGCATCGTTGACCAGCGAGGTGCAGCCATCCATCATCGGGAAGAACTGCCAGTCGGCAAATCCGTTGTTGGAGAAGCGGTTCCAAATTGGATGGGCGTGAAACACCGTTCCAGCATGCCCCAGCGAACGTCCTGACGTATGCGTACGGAAGCTTTCGTGCTCCGTTGCGGCGGGGAAACCGCCCGTCAGAAGCAATGCGCCGCCACACGCGATGAAATCTAACACTTCTTGCGTCAAGCTGTCGGAAACCTGCACCCCCACAGGCATGGAATCGTCAACTTTTGGGAAAAGCCAGATTTGCCACTTGTTGTCAATGGTCTGCCCGTTGAACTCCGCAGTAGCGTAAAGCATTGCGCAGCAGGATACTGAAATATCTGGCAGTTGGAAATCCAATGAAGCGAGTTTCGCAATGGTGCCCAACTCGACGTTCTTAAAGGAACATGTATCCTCTGCGATGACCTTGCCGTTTCCCAAAACAAAACACCAGTGGAGAACGCCCTGCCCTATTCGTTCCGTCCCGAAATGGGAGAGCGAGATGCTTTCTGTAAAGCGTGTGCCCGCAGTGCGGTTGCGGTATTTGCCAGCCGAGCAGAGCAGGATTGAAGGGCCATTGTACCGACGAACATCGGCGATGGTTTCACCGTATTTCTCCTCGTAGAACTCGTTGAAGATGCCACAGGGATAGCCGATAAGATGCCAGTGGGTGTCGATGCCGCCAAGAAAGTCATAGCCTGTTATGCTGTCGCAACTTCGAATGTTCTCAAATAGCTGCTTACGAACCGAGGCGATGAAGCGGCAGTTGTTTCGGTAGTATTTGCGGGCATACTGGTAAACGCCATGGCGGCGCATGTTGTCGCGGGCCGCTTCAAACATGTCAGTGCCGATGAAAGTGCCGCGATAGCGCGACTCCAGAGAGAAGTCCAGATAGCCTCCCAAGATGCCTGTTTCGTGGGAGAGGCAGGGGCGGCCATAAATGGCACGCTGGCGGTCAACGACCTCCGCGCTTGGGAACTGGTCGTGGTTGTAGCTGAAACAGCCTCCAAGACAGCCGAATGCATCTGAAAACTCCCTGACTGCGGCCAGACGCTGCGGGTCATACGTGACGGGCTCGTGCAAGAGTTTCTGCTCTGGTTTGAACTCGTATTCAATGCCACGCATCGCCTCCTGCGGATTGAAAAGCATGCCAGGAGCCATTTTGTGAAGCAGATCCACCAGTTTTTTCAGGCGTGCAATGGCGGATTCGTCAATGATTTTCTCGTTGCCCTCGCATAGCAGCACGGCGCAGGGATGACGGCGTATCTGGCGGATGATGGCCTCTGCCTCGGGGAAACTCCACACTACGGGCAGCTCTGTCTGGACATAGATGCCCAATTCGTCGCATGCTTCATAGAATGCTTCTGGGGGGCACCAGGTATGGCAGCGAATGAAGTTGAAATTGGCACGGCGCAATACCCCCAAATCATGCAGGTATTTGGCCTTGTCCCAGTGCGGATTGGTGGTTTCAGCAAAATAGCAGTGCTCCGTTACGCCGCAGAAATAGCGGGGGATGCCATTGACAAGGATGCGCTTGTCGGTTATGGCAAGACTTCGCCAGCCCCACTTGCGTGATGCAGTGTCCATTATTGTATCACCCTTTTCCAGAGAGAGTTCCAGCTTAAAGAGTGTGGGGGAATCATCGCTCCAGCAACTGGGCACCCCTTCTGTGAAGAAATCAATGCAATCATCTGCAAGTGAGATTGTTCCAGATGCGATAGCCTTGCATCCATCCAACACCTTCCATTTAAGCTGGCACCCTGCCCCGCCTTTCGTCTCCACATGCCAGTGGGGTCTTGTCTCCTCGCAGGAGACAAACCAGTCGGAGAAACATGCTTTTCGGGTGATTTTCAGGGAGACGCCGCAGGCTATGCCAGCGCGTTCGGACTGGTAGCCCTGAACGGCTAGGCCGCGATGCTGTCCTGGACGTGCGCCGACAGCCTGTCCGTCGTGGCTGCCATCCACGCGATGGTAGGCGCCACCGTCATCATGGCAGTTGCTGACAACTAGTATTATCTCGTTTTCCTCGTTGGGCTTCAGAAGGTTGGAGATGTCGAAATCCGTTGCGGTGGAATAGCCAGTGAACGAGCCAGCAAAGGTGCGGTTGCAGTAGAGCGCACAGCCCCATACGGCCGGACCGATGGTGAGGACGGCCTTGGGATTGTCTGGGAGATTTGGCTGTATCACCTTGCGATAGAAGCCCGTGCCAATGAGAAAAGAACTGGCGGCGTGCGGGGTCAGCGTCGCCCCCATGGGGAAGTGGGGCTTGCGGTAGTCGGGGTTGAAGCGTGCCGTCAGCCCGAAGAAATCCTCTTCGTCGAAGAGTTCATAGTGGTCGTCCCAATAGCCAGGAGTGACCATTTTCCCTGTAAACATCTTTGCTTCAGGGAGATTGGACTCTTCAGGAATAAATGGCTGGGGGGAATAGTAAAAATCCCATGTGCCGTCTAGGCTAAGTTTCGTCATGATAAGCAGAAAGAATGGTTAGTTTTTAAGGAGCCTGATGAGGTCGTCCTTTGTAATCTGGTTGAAGACATCGGTTCCTTGCAGGAGGTTTTCAGCCAGTTCCCGTTTGCTTTGATGAAGTTCGATGATTTTGGATTCGATGGTGTTCTTGGCAATCAGGCGATAGATGGTGACAGGCTTGTCCTGGCCGATGCGGTAGGCTCTGTCGGAGGCCTGGTCTTCGACGGCTGGATTCCACCAGGGGTCCAGATGAATGACGTAGTCGGCTGCCGTCAGGTTCAGCCCCATTCCACCTGCCCGCAGACTGATGAGGAACACATCTCCCTTTCCACGCTGGAAGGCGTTTACCGCAACGGTACGTTCCTTGGCATTCATGTCGCCGTCCAAATACTGATAGGCTATGCCACGTTTCTGTATCTCATTCTCCACCAACTTCAAATGCTTGACGAACTGGCTGAACACAAGAATCTTGTGATGTGCCTGGAGCAATTCGTCCAGCAGTTCCAGGAAGGCCTCCATCTTGGAGCTGGGGATGGGGATGCTGGGCGGCGGGTCAATCAGCTTGGAGTTGCAAACCGCCAGGCGCAGTTTTGTGATGGCGGCTATGACGCGAATGGGCAGGCGCCCGCTGTCATCGTTGATGCGGTGAATCTCATCCAACAGCTCTGAACGCAGAGCCTCGTAGAAGGCACTTTCCTCCTCGGAGAGCGAAACCTGAAGAGAGATTTCAGTCTTTTGCGGCAGCTCTTGCAGGACTTCCCTCTTCAGGCGCCGCAGGATGAATGGCTTGACGATATTCGAGAGGCGTTCCAGTGCCTCCTTGTCTTTCTCTGCCTCAATGGGCACTGCAAAGCGCTCCTGGAAATGGGAGTGCGAATCCAGAAGCCCTGGATTGACAAAGTTGAAGATGGACCAGAGTTCATTCAGATTATTTTCCAGCGGAGTGCCAGTCGTCACCATGCGGAACTTCGCGTTCAAGTCAATGACCGCCTGTGCGCGCTTGGTGTTGTGGTTTTTGATGGCCTGGGCCTCATCCAGCACAACACAGCGCCACTTCACAGCGCAGAAAGACTTCTCTTCACTTTGCAGAAGACCATAACTTGTTATCATCACCATATTAGGACCGAGGTCTTGGAAAAGTTCCGTGCGGTGAGTTCCACCGAACACGCACACATCGAGGGAGGGTGCGAAGCGCTCCAGTTCCGAAAGCCAGTTATTGCAGACGGAGGTCGGAGCCACCACCAGCATGGGTCCCTCTGATGCATAGCGCAGCATGAAAGCAATGACTTGGACGGTTTTGCCCAGGCCCATGTCATCGGCCAGGCAGGCACCGACGCCCCAGGCGTCGAGGCGGCAGAGCCACTTGAAGCCCTCCAGCTGGTACGGACGCAGAGTGGCCAGAAGACCAATGGGGACTTCTGGTTCCAGCTTCATGGCTTCTGCTATCTCATCGACTTTCTCATCCAGTTCCGCCAGTTCCCCGCTTGGGAGGGAATCCTGCAGCAGGCTCCTCATAAAGGGGGTCATGACCTTGGTGAAATGGAGGCTGTCATCGGAGATGGAGACGCTGGCGGCAATGCTTTCCAACTGCGAGCGGAAGGAATCCGCCAGCGCAAGCACCTGCCCGTCGTCTAGGACAATGTAGTTGCCGTGACGCTGCTTAAGCCCTTTCAGCATCTCCTTCATGGCCACCACCTGGCCATCGTCCAGAGTGACGCTTCCATCAAGGGAGAAGAGCCAGTCCCCTTCGGAACGGCAGTGGATGGATAGGTCGTTTTTCGTCAGTCTTCTGGAGGTTTTAAACCTTTTGTTGTCAGGCCAATAGACATGGATTTTATCCAGCATGCCCTGCAAGGCCAGCGAAAAGTCCAGGCAACTTTCGGTGTTTTCAAGTTCCCATGTGTAATCGCCCAGGGAAGTTGCATCCGCCAAGGTAGGGCACTCTTCAAGGAACTCCCTGACAGTCTGCCACTCAAGTTCGAAGTCCCGCACGATTCTGACGGGGATGCCCGCCTCGCAGATGACGCTTTCCAGTGGGCCTTCACCAGGCTGGAAAAGCTCCTTGCTGTTCGGGAATGGCATCAGGAACAGCTCCACCTTCATCCGCGTATCCATGGGATGAAGCCTGACATGAAGCTCGTTTGACGATGGCTTGCTTTTCAGGCCCGTGAACAGCAGGGACATCTCGGAGAAGAAGCTGATGTCCTGAACCATGGCACGGATGAAAGTCGTGATGGATGATAGCGCATTTTCAGGCACAAAAAGACCCGCGCCGATTTCGGCCGCCATCAACGTCTGGCCCGCATCAAAGGCAAAGAGAAGCAGGTTGTCCTGTGCAGTATGCTTCACCACGACGCCTCCTGGCTGGATTTGAGGCGCAAATGCAATGGTGGCACCCTCATCCAGCATTCTCAGCCAGAACGAAGGCTCGCCACGCAGGCACTCGAAGTGCTGGAAGGTACCCTCCCAGAAGAGAAGAGGATGGCCGATGGCTGTTTCCAGCGCACGGGGCGACGCGAAGGCGTTGCCTTTGAGCAGATGCCCCTCGGGCGTGTTCAATTCGTCGGCGAGGATATTGCAGATAAGCTGGTCTTGAAGCGTAAAGAAAGAGGGCCATTCGCGGTCTTGCGCGTAACTGCGCAAATTGAACTGCTTGCCCTTGCTCCAGTCGCCGTGCTTCCCCAGTTTCTGCTCGACTGGTCGCATCGTTACAGGGAACTCGTCGTTCGGGTTATAGGAGCAGAACCAGCAGAGGCGGCGATATTGGCTGTCCGATTTCTGCCCCTTGCTGATTTTGACAATGTTCCCCATTATGCGTTCCCAGACAGGACGTACTTGCCAGCAGTTCACCACACCGCCAGCCGCACTTTGACGTGGTGATGGCTGGCGTTTTTGATAGTAGCTTTGAATGAAAAGGCAGTCGTCAAGCAGAACAGGGTACTCGTCACGGCATTCTTCGACCAGTCGGAAAAAGAGGTCAGGCTTTTCCTCCTCAAGCCAGAAAAAGCCAACAGCCCTTAGGTAGTTCCCAAACTCACAGCAGTCACGCCTGTATTCGTATGGCGCCTCGCTTTCCTTGCAGTCCTTGACGACCATTTTTTGAAGGCAGAAGAAGAGGTCTGCAAAGGCATCCCCCAGCAGAGGAATGCGCTTGCCGCCCTCCAGCAGGCGCATCGCGCGGGCACGATGCTCAGCCTTTCGGGTGGCCAGCAAGGCAAAAACCGCGTAAATGCCTGGAAACGATGAAAGGAACGCTTCAAGTTCCTGACGTTTAAGCCCTTTCAGCAACGTGAGATAGAGCTTCACAGCCTCGTCAATGTTCTTTGCCTGAAATTGCCGCCATGCCTCTCGTGGCAGACGCATCTCGTCTGGCAGTTTCTGAAGCAGAGCATCCGCCTTCTCGAAATCGCCATTCATTAAATGGTAATCGGCCAGGGCAACTTGCGAGTTGATGGAGAGTTCCTTGACCTTCGCCTGGCAAACCTCTACGAAATGCCTCATCGGCAGGAGACACAACATCCCGTAGGGCAGGAAGTTGCAGCACAACATGTTCAGCATCCGAATGTCCATGTTCTCTATCCATGGACTTTGCAGATGGTAGCGAACAAAATCGAAAACCTGCCCTGGGTTGCAGAATACCTTCTTTTCATTGTAGATGACTTCGGCTTCCTTAAGGCATCTAAGAAGGCCATTCCAGTTGCCCGAATAGAAGAAATTGCGTATATCCCGTTTTTGCCCAAAGGGTTCAGGCATGGCCATGCGGTTGAGCGTCTTGGCCATAACCTCTGCCAGGGCAGGACGAGCCTGGATGGCCTCGAAGGCAAGTTCTTCGTTCTCCGCCTCGCTTGTCAAGGCGAAGCTGTTGTCGTTTGAAGAATAGGATATGCGACTCCCCAGCATCTCGTCCATGCGGACTGGAAGCATGAGATTTGGATACTGCACCCCACTGAGGTTTGCAAAAGCCTCCACCATAACAGGATGCTTCATCAGACTCAAAAGGACATTCCGCTCGATTGGATACCTGTTCAGTGACAGCAAGGTCAATAATTCATGTTTAATATCTTCAATTAGATTGGGCATAACTTGTTTTATATCAGAAAATAATCTCCCCCGACAACGAATTGGCTGAGCACCTCGTTATCTTCAGGTTTACCATGTCTCCCTCTGCCAGGCCAGGCACGGGCGGGAAATTGCAGGTTTTGTTCAAATCCGTGCGGCCTGTCCATCTCTCCTTGTTCCGTTTGCTGACGCCTTCCACCAGCACGGGAAGCACACGTCCCTTGAACTGCTGGTTGCGCTTCTCCGCATATTCCTCCAAGTCAGCCAATAGAATCTGATTGCGTTCGTGCTTCACCTCGTCTGGCACGTCATCTGGCATCGTCTCCGCCGAGCGCGTTCCCGCGCGTGGCGAATAGCGGAAGATATAGGCCATGTCGAAACCAACCGCCTTCATTACCGTGCGCGTTGCATCGAAATCCTCTTGTGTCTCGCTTGAGAAACCGACGATAACATCCGTTGAAAAAGCCACTTCGGGCAACTTTGACTTGATGGCATCCACACGTTTGAGGAACTCCTCCGCCGTATAGCCCCTGTGCATCAGGCGCAACATGCGGTCGGAACCCGATTGCAGGGGGACGTGAAAGGACTTGCAAACCTTTGGCAAGGAGCAAATTGCATCAATAAACCGTTCGTTCATAAAACGCACATGGGGCGATGTGAAGCGGATGCGCTCAATGCCAGGGATTCCATTGACAGCCTCCAGAAGCTCTGCAAATGGGCTGATTTCAGGTGTGTAGGTGCCATTCTCACGAGCCTCCACCAGTCCATACGCCGTGATATTCTGCCCCAGAAGCAGAATCTCCTTGGTGCCTTTTTCAGCCAGCATGGTGATTTCATCGACAATGGCGGGGATTTCACGGCTGCGTTCGCGCCCGCGCGTGTAGGGCACGATGCAATAGGTGCAGAACTGGTTGCAGCCACGCATGACCGAGGTCATCGCGCAGACTCCACCAGGCTTGTGGCCAGGACACTCGTGATAAACAGGTTCGCCCTGCCCCAGCTCCGCCAGATGGCGTTTGCCTTCTAGCGCCTTCGCTATCATGTCAGGCACCTGGTGGAGCTGCTCCGTCCCAGCGACAAAGCTCAGGTGCGGAATCAGCTCGAAGAGCTTTTCCCCACGGTTCTGTGCCATGCATCCGATGATGCCGATGACAAGGTCTGGCTTGTCTGCAAGAAGACGCTTGAGCAGTCCTGCCTTGCCGATGGCCTTGCGCTCCGCCTGGTCACGCACGCTGCATGTGTTGAGGATGATGATGTCGGCGTCTTCTTCGCGGAAGGTCTCCGTGTAGCCCAGTGAATCGAGGAGGCAGGCCAGGGCCTCGCTCTCCCTCTCATTCATCTGGCAACCGTATGTCTTGATATAGAATCGAATCATAAATAAAGAGTTACATCGGAATATAAGGCTCAAAAATCAGCCTTTCGTAGGGGATTTTGCCCTCAAAATAGGGTTCGCTATATTCCGTGTGGAAAATCATCAAGGCTGTTCCGCGCTGTATGAGGGGAATGTCCAGAGGTGGAATGGCGGGGCTGCAATTGTACTTCTGGCAGGGGCGCGGGCAAGGCTCCTCGGTGACCTGGAAGGCACGGTAGGGATTGGTCGTGCCCGACGTGGGGCAATTGCGCGCCGTGGCGATGAAGCCCCAGGGATAGTAGTAGCCAAGCGTCATCCCCCAGCCGTCTTCGGGGCGTTTCGTGCCCTGGGGCACGATGTCCAAATCCACGTTCTCCACCCCCATTTCATGGAGCCTCTCCACGTATTCAGGGTTGTTCAGGCTGATGTCCGCGTAGGCAGCAATCTGGTTCTTCTGGACCTCCTCCAGCGGCGTCTGGATGTCCGTGTAGAGGGTGGGCAATTCATTCGGCGCATAGACGAACATGTTGAGGCGGGTCTGCTTGTTGAGGATGCGTCCAAGCACAGGCTTGAAGCCTGGGTAGTCACGGCGCAGAATGCGCAGCACCCCCCAGTCGTTGAAGACGACCTCGGCTCCTTCCGCCTCGGCCCCGACCTCCTTGAGCTTCTCCAGATTGCGCTTGACCTTCTCCATGCCCGCGTTGGTCAGATAGCCGCCCGTGACATACGTGTAGTTCCAGCCCAACTGCTTGGAGTAGTAGTAGGACTGCTCGATTTCATTCGGTCCAGGGATCAGGTTCTGGCAGAACTCCTGCCCGAAGTAGAGGCGTGAGAACTCAAGCCCCTGCTGAAACAGCTTGTCCAGCCAGGTCAGCGCATTGGTATTGGCGACATATTCAGCCTGGTTTGGGTCCATCGGAAAGAGAACGGCGGCCAGGCCAGACTGTACTTTCTGGATATCAACATAGCGCAGAGAGTCTTCCATCTCGTTGAGGCGCTTCATGTTCGGGAAATAGATGGCAAGTTCGAGTTCCATTTATTTATCCTCCTCGGGAACCTCGTAGTAGCAGGAAAACTTGGAATTGCAGAAGGAATCGCTGTTGATGAGGCTACGGCAGAACTCACGGGTCGGATTCTCCGCATTCATGACCTGGCTCACCGTCTTGACGACATTGAGCTTTGTCTCTTCGTCGCCGCGCAGCGGCACCTTCAATGCCTCCACACCGATTTGGCGCAAGTACTTGATGGCGCAAAGCCCGCAGGTCTGGAACATCAGGTGCGCCAGTTCGCCATCGACGCCCTGGCAGCCTGCGCATTTGTATTCGAAATTGGGATATGGCGGCGGCGTGGTCGCCAGCCATTCCTTGCGGAACTTGTCAACAGGGCTGCCCTCATTGAGCGATTCCCTTGGATGCTCAATCATGTACTCGACGACATCCTTCCAGTTGCTCGGGAAGCGGTTGGTCGAGGTAAAGTGGGCGCTTAGGACATCACCGCAGAGGTTTCTGCGCTTGCCGCTATGAATGGAATGGCAATCCTCGTCATTGAAGTAGCAGCGATACCCGATGATCATCACCTCGTACTCCAGCTTGAGGTCTTTCAGGCCATCGATGATGGACTTCATCTCGTTGATGGTCAGCTTTCTGGGGATGACCAGGCGCGTGATGTTCTTAAACTCCTCGCAGAAGAAGCGCACGGCCTCGCTGTTGAAGCAGCCCACTCCCGTGCTGATGTGCATCTCGCGCGTGATGCCCCATTTCTTCATGCAGTACATGACGGCAGGGTCGGCGACGATGTACCCGTCGGGATTCAGGGTCTCAAAAAGGTCGAGCATGTCATGGACCATCCCCATGCGGTCTGCGCCGTTGTCATGGGCGTTGACCGCCAGATTGACGGTGCCCCCGTAGTCGTGGATGCCCTTGACGATGTCCCGCAGTTCGGAGACATTGGAGTAGTTGTAGGCGGGTCCCATCGTCCTGCGGTTCGGTCCCACCTCCCAGCCAAACTTGTCCAGCCAGGCGCGGGGCACATAGCCGATGAAAAACTCCTTTGCGCCTAATTCGATGAATTTGGCAACATTGGACGGCGTATCCGAACTGCCAAGGCCAAGGGTCATAAACATAGTTGTAATCTCGCTGTTTGCTGTTTCTTACATGTGTGCGCTAATGTGCGCAGCAGGCTTGAAGGCTGCGCGCCTGTCAGGAACGCGGTTTGCCGTGGCACTCCTTGAAGGGCTTGCCACTGCCGCAGAAGCAGAGGCCATCGACCATCTTGTGAACTTTGGAAACGCTTCTGGCTGGGCGGTTTGCGGTGTCGGAGGTCTGGCGCTCCTTCAGGGAGACCACAGGCAGCGGCATGTTGTCGTTCATGACCTGCTTGCGCATCGAGCGCAATCTGCTCAAAATGGTCTTGGCGAGGACACGGCGAA
>JAFTAC010000286.1 GCA_017458805.1 Victivallales bacterium
CCAGAAACTGCGACTGGCGTTTGTGCAAGGCTACCTTGTCGGTCTTCAGGTCGTTGAAGGCTTCTGGAACATCGTCGATACGGACACGCTCCAGATTGCCGTTGCTTCCTGCGCTGAGGATGTTGACGGATTCCAGTGCCTCCACTTGAGCGGAGATGCTGGAAGGTGCGTCGGCTGCACTGTTATGGCTGCTGAAGCGTGGCGCATGGCGTTCATACCATCCTTGCAAGGGCATGCCAGAGGGCAGGGCGGTGGAGAGTACGTATGAGACGCTGTCAATGGCATCGCGTCCGAACGCTTCCATCTCCAGGAGTTTTTGGAGGACGCTCCCACGCTTCGCAGGTAATTGCTCAATGGTTTTGAGCAGGATTTCGGCGTGCATGGCGTAGAGCTGGAAGAAAAGCGGGTAGTCGGGAGGAATGGGGGCGGTAAGGAGAAGCACTGCGTTGGGGAAGGAGTGTGCCTCGAAGAGCTTTCGTGCGGGGGCATAGTCCCAGTCGGCTCCACCCGCCGTGGAGAGCATGTTGACGACGCGGCGGAAGGTGATGGCAGAAGCAAGGAAATCGGTCAACGCGCAGCCTATGCCGTTGTTCTTGAAAAGCTCCCTCTGGCGCCTGCGGATAAAGCTGCGGAGAATCTTGTAGGTGAAGACCTGAATCTCCGTATCCTCGTTGAAGAAAAGCTTGCTCTCCTGGTCGGGGGGAAGGGGCTTCCCCTGTGGTACTTCCTCCAAGTCAATGAAGTTCTCGGGGGCACCGTCAAACGCAAGCGTCTTATCCACAAGAGCAGCGCAGGTGGTGGCATAGTGGGCGACGGATTGCGCGGTTGGCAGGGATTGCGCGTTGACGTGGATCTTGTGTGCGCGTCGCGTCTCCTTGAAGGTGATGGCCTGCGCATGGGCGAGCAGGAGCAGGAGCAGTATGGCGAGTGTGCGGGGCATGCGTCAGGAAAATAGAATGTTGTCGAGTTCCGTCATGTACTGGACAAGCTCCCTGTGGATATTGCCGTAGGGCAGCACTCCGCTGAGAAGCGGTACGCGGTCCGATTCATAGCCGCCCCGTCCGTTTTCTAGGGAGGATTTGTCAAGGATGTCCTGGGCTGGGGCGTAGCCGTAGCGTCCGTTGGTCAGGCTCATCAGCATGGGGTAGGGGGCCTTCGCGGCGGCGTGGATGTCGTTCTTGATGGCCTGCATTACCTCGAAGGGGGCACCGAGGAACTCCAGCGGACCGACCTTGATGGCGTGCAGCTCGGCCTCAATGTATTTTTCCTTTCCATCCCTGAACGTCTGCTCAATACGCTCTATCCCGTTGAGATAGACTGTGTTCATGCGGGCCTCCATACTCTCGTCCGAGAGCATCGGGTCCTCGAATGGCTTCTCATATTCCTCCTTGAGCTTCGCCAGATGTTCTGGCGTGAAAAGCGGACGTGTGGCGAATCGGAAGATTTTGGATACGCTGCGGATGGAGTCGATTTCAATGGGCTGGGCTTCCTGGAGGCCATGGCGAACGGCGTTGGCGAAACGGGCAGCGAAGACGTCCAGCGCCAGCAGTGACTCCTTTTCTGGCTTGTGGACGCAACCTGCGTTGACGTCGCCCTCCGCGCCTTGCAGGAAGAGGCCGATGGAGCCAGGCATCTCCCGCATAAGGTTGTGCATGGCCACGCCTGGGTAGTCGCCGTGGATGTAGCGTGTCTGTGCGCAGCAGACGACTGGATGGCAGCCGAAGTAGGCCATGAAACCCTTGATTTTGCCTTGTGCGTCGTCGAAGCGGATGACGCGGCAGGTGGTGTCGGTGAGTTCTGGCTTGGCTGGCTCCCAATCCTCCTTCAGAACCTCCTCCAGCGGCGGCGCATCCACGTCGCGGACGCGGTTCAGCCCGATGTGCCTGCAAGGCACAATCGCCTGTGAAACATGGACTTCTGCGAGAGCCGCCAATGCATCGCATGCGGCCTTTGCGATGCGGTGTGGAAGGATGCGAAGGTATGGCTCGTCGATTGCACCCCAGCCGTGGCCGTCGATGTGCGTGGAGGGGCCTGAGTGGGTGTGGCTGGCCTCGACCATGATGTCCTCATCCGATAGCTCTGGGTGGGCTTTGCGGACGATGCGCCGTGCCTCAGCGACTATTTTCATATCAATGGTGCAGAGGTCGTTGGTGACAATGACAACGGTCTTGCCGTCGAGCGAGAAGGCGGCAGCGCGCGCCTCCAGGATGTCTCATACGCCGATGGAATAGCGATGGCGGTACGGGCCGAATCCGTATAGCTCGACGCCGATGCGCGGGGTGATGTCAACACGGCTGAATCCTGCTTGGAACATAGTGATAATTCCTTTTTATTGAAGAGGTAATTGCAAAAGTATCGCGAAATGTGCTAAGAGATGGGCGCAGTGGCTAAGGCAACGCCAATGTGTTCATGTCGATGTGCATTTCGATGAGAGTTTTGCAATTGCCTCTGAAGGTAGTTGAAAAAGAAAAGGTAATTGCCTCATGGAAATCATGCTGCAATTACCTCTCGGCTGACGTGATAGCAATAAACTCTACTGCATCAGCTTGGTCTTGGTGAGAACGGTGACGTCGCACTCGCTTTCCGATGCGCCGTAGGCGGCCTTGAGGTAAGTGGGCCAGCGGTAGATGATATGCACAGCCGATGTCTTGTTGATTTCCGCATAGCCGCAGTTGTTGTAGATCTCACCCATGGTGCCGGAGAAGACGTGTCCGTCTCCCAGGAGGATGTTGGCCTTGCCGAGGTGATCCAGGAAGATGTAGGAGTAGGATGTGTACTTGTAGTAGAGCAGGAAGATGTTCGGGGTGCCTGTCGGCTGCGCGGTCTGGGTGCCGGCGGAGTTGTATCTGC
>JAFTAC010000004.1 GCA_017458805.1 Victivallales bacterium
GCCTTGTCGGAATGCTCGGCCTGCGGCATTGCCGCCGCCTCGCTGTGCGGGGTTTCCCCTTTGACAGGTGCGACAACGACGACGCTGCTGGCCGTCTGTGCTCTTTCCACTGACTGGGAGAAGCTTCGCATTCCGCGTGACGCCATCCTTGGCGCGGTCTTCGTGTTTGCATCAGCATTGAGCGTGCTGCTGGTTTCGCGTTCTGGGATGGGGCTACTGGAGGTGAAGGCACTTCTGTACGGTGACCTGCTGCTTGCCTCGGCCCATGACTTCATGCAGATTGCGATGATCCATATCCCGCTTCTGGCGTGTCTGCTGCTTTTTTTGCGCTCGCTGCTGTTCACATTCATGGACAACGCGGGCGCAAAGGTGGCGGGCATTCCCGTAAGAGTGCTGGAGCTGGCCTTCTTTGTAGCCCTTGGCATGCTCATCTCTTCAGCGGCAAAGACGGCGGGTTCGCTTCTTGTATTCTGCTATCTGGTCGTTCCTCCAGCCACAGGGCTTCTGCTGTCGCGGAGGCTATGGGCAGTCATGCTTCTGACCGTTCTTTGCGGTGTCGCCTCCACGCTCATTGGCTTGACGGCTTCCTACCACTGGGATTTGGCGGGGAACCAGTGCATCATCATCGCCGCCTGTGTCCTCCTGGTGGTGCTCCCTTGCATCAAGATACTTGCTGTGAGGATGTTATACAAGGCTTGCAAACAGTTTTCGTAACTATTCAGAAGGGGTAAGCGGCGATAGAATCTAGCCGTGGGTGGAGCAAAGCCGCGTAGCGGCGAGCGAAACCCACGGGCAGGCGATACCCCAGGTTCCTTTGCGCCGTGCCGCGAAGCGAAGCGGAGCGGCAAGGCGCAGAAAAGCTAGCGGCTTGTGCCAATTTGATACCCTTCTGAATAGTTACAAAACAACAAGGAGAAATGTATGGACTGTTTAATTTGCCACAGAAGCAATTGGATGCAGGAGAAGACGCTGGGATTTCTAAGGAACCAACTGGAGGATTACAAGGATAAAATCGAGGATGAGGATGTGTTTCAGCCGCTGGAATGCAGCGGGGCGGACGAACTGCTTGTTCGTCTGGTGCGCGAGGCGTTCCTCCAGGAGGAGATTGAGAAGATGTCGGAATGCCAGCGTAGAGGACGTTATCTGGACTTGGAGCGTGACAGTGTATGTGAAACATTGGCGGTGTTGTGGAATAGGAGTGAACTTCGTCCAAAGGTCAAGGGCATTCTCCAAAAGCTTTTCGACAATGCCTTCTCCACACCATGGGGAGAGAAGGACGAAAAGGATTTGTTCCACGACAAGATGATGGAGCTTCAAAACACCTTAAAGTTGAGTGACATGGAAATCGACATCATGCTGGTATCTCTGGCCCTCCAGGAGAATATCCTCTGTGATCCAAGAAATGGCAGACGAGGTGGATGCTCATCCCGCAATCTATTCATGATACCCAAGTGCTTGAATATCACGGAAGCTGCCCTTTTGGACATCGCCTCGCCCAAAAAGCCGC
>JAFTAC010000287.1 GCA_017458805.1 Victivallales bacterium
CAACCCCAAGGAGACAAGCGTCGCGGATTTGAAGGAACTATTCCGCAAGATCATGTAACTATAAGGGAATTATATGATTTTGTAACCGATTATCATTTTCCCAAAGGTTAACCATGTTGCACTGTATTTTTGTTGTGTTATATTAGAGAGGTAATTTCAAAACTAGCGCGAAATGCGCTAGTTTTGAAATTACCTCTAAAGGTAGTGTAGAATAGAACAATTCATTTCCATAACGGTTCAAAAAAAGGAATGACAGCCATGCGTTTCATCATGTTCACGAAAATGCTGCAGAAAAAGTCCATCGACGAGCTCATCGCGCTAGCGAAGGCGTGGGGACTTGACGGCTATGACCTCTGCGTGCGCCCCGACTACCCCGTCTCCCCTGAAAACGCACTTGAGGAAATGCCCAAGGCCGTGGCGAAGATGCGCGAGGCAGGCCTCTGGATTCCAATGGTCACCGCCCCAGGCGACTGGACCAGCCCCGACATGCAGTATGTCCCCGAAGTGCTGGAGGCGATGGACAAGGCAGACGTGCGCCTGCTGAAGCTTGGCTACTTCCGCTACATGGCAGAAAAGGACGACTACCAGGAGAAGCTGCTTGACTGCCGCGAAACCCTGCGCTCCTGGGCCCCGCTCGCCCGCAAGCACCACATCCGCATCCTCTACCACACCCACAGCAACAGCTACATGGGTCTGAACGGAGCCTCCCTCGCACACCTCCTTGAGGGGATGGACCCGTCCGTCTTCGGCGCCTATCTGGACGCAGGCCACATGCGCGCCGAAGGCGAGGACTTCACCCGCGCATACGGCATGCTCACCCCCTGGTTGCAGGCCATCTCCGTCAAGGATGTCCGCCTGGACAGAGTCGAAGTGAACGGCCATGGCAAGGTCCAGAACTTCTGGACAACCGCTGGCAACGGCTGTGTCGATTGGACAGCCGTCTTCACCTGGCTTCACAAGAAGAACTGGGACAAGCCCATCTCCATCCACTGCGAGTTCAAATGCGAGCCGCAGGACTTCGAGGAAAACGCCCGCAAGGAGGTCGCATTCTTCCGCAGGATGGACGAAATGACCGCAGAATCCGCACAATAAAACTATCAACGAAAGGAACTCCACCATGAAAATCACCAAGCACGTTTTCTGCACCCTTCTGGCGGCAGCCACCCTGCTTTCCGCCGCCCCCTCCGTGAAAATCACGCTGGACAAGGCTGACCAAATCTACAAATGCGGTGAAAAAGCCACCTACACCATCACCTTCACGGATGACGCAGCGGAGCCTCTCGCCAAGACCGCCAGCTACAAGTTGTCCAACGACAACCTGACAGTCTTCAAAAAGGGCACCATCGACACCGCACAGTCCCCCACGACAACTTTCACGGAGACGATGGACATGCCTGGTTTCCTCAATCTGACCGTCTATTGCACCTATACGGACAAAAACGGCAAGACGCAGAACCTGAAGAACAACATCTGCACCGCTGGCTATGAGCCCACGAAGATTCAGCCAGCAGCCCCCAGGCCCGCCGACTTCATGGAATACTGGAAGGGCGAACTGAAGAAAGCCGAAAAGGAGTGCCCGCTTGACCCACAGATGACCAAGCTGGACAAGTTCAGCAACGAGCAGCGCGACTGCTACAAGGTCTCGTTTGCGGCTCCTGACGGACGCGTCTATGGTTTCCTGACCATCCCCGCGAAGGCAAAAGAGGGCAAGATGCCCGCCATCGTGAGCGTCCCTGGCGCAGGTCCAGGCATGGGGAGCCCCAGCCAAGATGTTAACTTCGTCACCCTCTTTATGAACGTCCACCCCTACGACCCGTACATCGAAGGCAAGACGGTGAAGGAGTCCTACGCTGAATTGAACAAGCCTGGCATCTACATGTTCCACGGCGGCAAAGACCGCGAGGCCACCTTCTTCCACCGTGCCATCATCGGCATCGCACGCTCCATCGAGTGGCTTGCCAACAGGCCAGAAGTTGACGCGGCCCGCATCGGCTACTACGGCAGCAGCCAGGGAGGTGCCTTCGGCTTCATCCAGGCGGGTCTCACGGGACGCTTTGCAGCGGTTGTCTGCAACGTCCCCGCCATGTGCGACCACTTCGGCGCCAACGTTGGACGCCGCGCAGGCTGGCCGCAATACCGCAACACCTTCCAAGTCAAGAATGAAGACGGCACCACCGCCTTTGACAAGGTGACGGACGGCTGGATTGGCTACTACGACGCAGTCAACTTCGCCAGCTACATCAAGTCCCCCATCCGCGTCATCGTCGGCTTCATCGACATGACATGCAGCCCCTCCTCCGTCTATGCCGCCTTCAACAGCATCCCCTCCGCTGATAAGGCCATCGTCAACGAGCTGGACATGGGCCACTCCGCCCGCAAGAGCTATGGTGAGGCGCAGGCCTGGATGAAGAAAACCATCACCAAATAAGGAGTTACAACGATGAACTTCAAACACTGCACACAGTTGGTTCTGGCGTTCCTTCTCGCATGTACCCTGCCTCTGCTCGCCCTGGACAACAAGGACGACGAGGACGACGGCTCCCTGAAGGTCGAGCGCCCAAACAAGTGCCCCAAGATCGCCGACGCCAAACTTGAGGCAGCCCAGCGCAACAAGAACCTCAAGGAGATTCTTGCCAGCCACGCTGAAATCATGGGCATCTACCGTGAACTTGACGCCTGCAAGGCCATGGCCGAAGGCGGCGACAAGAAGAGCGAAAAAAACGTCGATAAGCTGGAGAAGAAGCTGGAACGCGCCAAGAAGTCCCACGAGAAAATCGCCGAAAAACTCAAGAGGCCCTGGGTCAAAGAGTACAACAAGCTCTGGAAAAAATACACGGAGCTCCAGAAAAAGGGAGATGCCGCCACAGCCCAGAACAACGAGAAGCGCGCTTCCAAGTTCTACCAGGAATCACAGACCTTCACTGGCACGATGGAAGGCCTGAAGGCCAACATCGACCTCGTTGATTACTACAGCTTCTTCCATGGCTATGACGACGGCAAGGCGGACGACGCCAAAGAGGCCAAACCGCTCATCCAGGGCGACAACGACGACAAGGACGCCAAGAAGAAGGACGGTAAGAAGGACACGAGCGGGAAGAAGAAAAAG
>JAFTAC010000288.1 GCA_017458805.1 Victivallales bacterium
CCTCCAAAGCAACCCAGTTAACAGCTTCCGACGGCACCGCCCTACCCTTATGGCTGGTTGACTTGTCCCCTACTGGCTACATCATAATGGGAGCGGATGACACCTTGCCCCCAGTCGTCGCCTTCAACGCCAACACCCCCTATTCCAATACGACTCCGCCACTCCCTGATATGCTGTCACGCCAGGGCAAGATTTTTCAGGCGGCATTGAACACGCCTCAAACCAGAGGCAACAATATTTCCACAGTCAACCAATCCCGCTGGCAGGCACTTCTTCAACCAACACGCGCAGATTCCATTACCCCAGCCGTCATCATCCGACAGCCAATGCTCTCTACAACATGGAATCAAGACTACCCATACAACCTGCTAGCACCTCGCAGTCCCGACGGGAACCCAGCGTGGGCAGGCTGCGTCCCTGTGGCAATGGCACAGCTTCTGAAATACCACGAATGGCCACCCGCAGGAACCGAAATCGTTTCATCCACAGATACGGACGGCGATGTGACGGCTTCGCTACAAGCGGACTTGTCAGTGCCCTACGAATGGGAGTTGATGCTTGATAACTATGATGGTAAGGAAACAGCTTTGGAAGCGTTGCCTTTGGCACGTCTATTATTGGAAGCAGGTATACTTCTTAAGGCTAACTACGGCCTAGAAGGCACTTCTGCTAAATCATCACGCATTCAATCTTTACTAATCCAGCATTTAAGATATTCTTCTACATCTTCTGATGATAATACGCCACTCTACGAACGCATTTATCAGGAAATGTTTGAAGGCCATCCAGCTATCGTTAGTTACGGTGGACACGCATTTGTTGCGGATGGACTAGGATTGTCCCTGGGGCTGGATTACTACCACTTCAACTATGGGTGGGGCGGACATGCCAATGGCTGGTATCTATTAACGGATGGCTACAATTCTACAGTCATAATTGGAGCCACCACCAACATCCAGCCTGCGCCAATCCCTGTATTTCGCCCCATGTCTGTCGAACAGCCTTCCAGCTTCACGCTTTCGTGGGACTTCCCGAAGCGTTTGACAGCGGAGGCATTCCGCCTTACCATCACTCCTGAAGACAATGATGACATGCCTATCAGCACCACCATCTACGGGAAAGAACGCAGCTGCACCGTGACGAACCAATACGGCACCAACACCTACACGCTGCAGGCAATGGTGAATGGCATTTGGCAGGATGCCTCTGAGGGAGTCACCATCACGGTCAAAAACAACCCCATCCCCATGCCAACCCTCACTCTTCAGAGTGAACTGTCATGCCTTGCTGGAGGGCTGGCGACAACCACGATTTCCTCAAACAACACCTTGGCAAATGTGTCTGTCATCAGCAGCCACCCCGACATTCTGCCTGACAGCGATATCGTTGTCTCGGGAAGCGGCAAATCACGCACCGTCAAGTTATTGCCTGCTTCTGCTTCCCAAGGCAATCTGCTCCTCTACGTGACAGCCCGTGACCTGGCGGGAAACACAGTCCGTAAAACCATCCTCCTCCATGTATTGAAGAATAATTCTGTAACGCGCTGGCATACCTCCCTTGCCCAGGCAGCCGCAGAAGCAAGGCAAAACCGCAAGCTCATTCTTCTGGTGACGGGAGACAACGGCAGTGCCACCGGCCATTTCAGGAATACCATTTGCGCCACAGGCGAAATCAAGGCCGAGCTACTTGAAAACTACACCCTATGGTATTGCAATTATAATACATCGAACGAGCACAACGTCTTTACCAAAGGCCTTGGAAGCGATTTTCCATTGAACGCCATCATAGCCCCTGACGACTTGACTAGACGTCTGCGCGGCCACGGCGGCTCCATGACCGTCGAGGAGACAAGGCTGTTTCTGGACAAGAACGCCGTCTATTTCAATCTGGATTCATCTTTGACATACGAGCGCGGTCGCTCTTATCCATTGGAGGTCTCCCATCTCGACCGCAATGCCGTCATCCATTACCGCCTGGACACTCTTGCGCCGACAGGGGCCGACCCCGCCGTGGAAGATGTCATGATGCTCACGGACACCGTAACCATCACCGCACGGGCGTTCAAAAACGGCCTCCCCGTCAGCAATGAAATCTCGAAAACCTATTCCTTCTCCGGCTGGAACACCTCCCTTGCCAATGCGGTTGCTGAAGCAAGGAAGAATCGCAAGCTCATTCTCCTGGTCGCGGGAAATGAAGATGACGCCACCAGCCATTTCAAGAACACCATTTGCGAAAACAGTGCCATTAAGGCATTGCTGCAAGAGAGCTACACCCTCTGGCACTGCAACTATCATGCTTCGAATGAACACGCTGCCTTTACACAAGGGCTTGGAAACGACTTTCCCCTAAACGCCATCATCGCCCCCAATGACTTGACCAGGCGCCTGCGCGGTCACGGCGGCCCCATGTCCATCGAGGAGACATGCCGTTTTCTGGACAGGAACTCCCTCTATTTCAACCTGCCCCCTTCCGGGGCGTTCGAACGGGGCAACTCCTATCCGCTGGAGCTTTCCTTCCTTGACAGCAACGTCGCCATCCACTACCGCCTCGACGCGACAACGCCGACAATCTCCGATGCCATTGCAGACGACCTCATCATGCTCACGGACACGACAACCGTCACCGCGCGGGCGTTCAGGAATGGCTCCCCTGTCACCGAAGCACTCTCTCAAACCTACACTTTCACGGGCTGGAATGCCTCCCTTGACAACGCGGTCGCCGAAGCCAGGAAAAACAACAGGCTTATTCTCCTTGTCACGGGGAATGAAGACAATGCCACCGACTATTTCAAGAACACCGTCTGCAAAGCAGACGCGGTCAAGGAACAGCTTCTCGAGAACTACACCCTCTGGTACTGCAATTATTATGCATCCGACGAACACGGCGTCTTTACCCAGGGGCTGGGGGACAGTTTCCCCCTGAATGCCATCGTCGCCCCCGATGATTTGACCAGACGCCTGCGCGGCCACGGCGGCCCTATGACCATCGAGGAGACAAGACTGTTTCTGGACAAGCATTCCATCTATTTCAACCTTGCCCCCGCCATGACCTTTGAACGCGGCAAATCCTACCCGCTGGAGCTTTCCCACCTTGACCGCGACGTCATCATCCACTACCGCCTCGACGCCACGACTCCGACTGTCGCAGACCCTGTTGCAGACGGCGTCATCACGCTAACGGACACAGCAACGATTGCTGCCCGCGCATTCAGAAATGGCTTCCCCGTCACCGATGAGCTCGTCAAGACATATACGTTCACCGGCAGAATACCGCCTCCACTCCTTGACAAACTCCCCATGGACTTTTTTGTCGGCAGCTGCACACTTAAGGCGACTTGCAGCACCCCCGGGGCAGTAATCCGCTACACGACTGACCCAAACGACTACCCAACGGATTCAAGTCCTGTTTTCCCCGAGGCAGGGCTGTCATTCACCAGTCATGCCTTTGTACGGGTTTGCGCCTTCAAGGAGGGGATTATTCAGTCGGAATACGTCACCAGCGAGCTTTTCCCCGCTTTTGCACTCGACGACTCCAGCGTCATTGCCCCTGAAAGCGAAATCACGTTTTTCACGACCGACAACGCCTGGTTCTTGCAGACGGACACCTTCCGCTCCGCCCCAGGCGCAATGCAATCCGCTAAAATCAGAGACAATAAGTCCACCGCCTTAATCGCCAAGGTCATTGGCGAAGGCAGCCTGTCGTTTGCTTGGAAGGCCTCCTCTGAAGAGGTCTTCGACAAGCTTGCCTTCTACATCGACGGAGAACTGCAGGGCGGCATATCCGGCAACTCCGACTGGCTTAATATGGAACTCGACGTCACGGGCGACGGCGAGCATCTTCTGACCTGGATTTTCTCCAAGGATTTCTCCGGTTCTGAATTCCAGGACTGCGCATGGGTCGATGACATCGTGTGGACAAAAGGCCGCAGGACGAAGATGACGCTCCCCCTTTCCCCCGGCTGGAACCTCGTCGGCATCCCTTTCAGGCTGAATGAGTCAAGCAATAGGCTCCTGCAGAGTTTGCACCCTTATGGATACGCCCCCGTATCGCGTTCCTACCAACGCATTCAGGACTATGCGCCTGGAAGCGCCGTCTGGGTATTTGCGGAGACAGAAGCAAGCCTGACGCTCACAGGCTTTATACAGGATTTCCAAGGCCAGGACCTGCATAAGGGATGGAACCTCTTCACACCTGTACAACCTTCCACCGCCTCCGAGCCGTCGGGAATCCACCACGACTCCATCTGGATATGGAGCCCAACCGGCTACAGTCTGCTCCCCAAAAGGCAGAAACTCCTTCCGGGAACTGCCTATTGGCTTTTCTCCGAGACGGAATAGGAGATTCTGCAGACACCCAAACCGCCTCCATCCCCTGTCAATCATCGGGGGACTTCCGCCCTTTTTCGTGCGATTCCTTTTTTTTAGACCAGCCTATTTGACAAATCGAAAATACGCATCATATTATTATTGCCAAGCGATTTTAAATGGTGCAAGTAGCTCAGTTGGCTAGAGCGTCTGGTTGTGGCCCAGAAGGTCGTGGGTTCGAGCCCCATCTAGCACCCCACTTTTAAGCCCTTAATTCTAACGAGTTAAGGGTTTTTTCATTGTCTGAAATACATAACGGATGACGTTAAACAGGAGCCCAGACATGCCAATCCACGGCAACATTATCCAGTATGACGAAAAGCAGCATGGCCTTGCCATGCGCCTTTGGCAAGGCTGCCCGACAATCGCCGTCACGCGAGGCGGCAGACTGTTTGCAGGCTGGTATTCCGGAGGTTCGCGCGAACCCTCCGTCATGAACTATAACCTGCTGGTGGAGAGCCGTGATGGCGGCCTCACCTGGAGCAAGCCGCTGTTCATCATCGAGGGGCTTCCCCAGAAGAACATCCAGGTCCTGGACATCCAGCTGTGGATGGATCCATTGGAGCGCCTCTGGGTCTGCTGGGTCCAGCGCGACTGGACAATCCGCCTTGACAAGCCCGGCCATCTAAGCACCTGGGCAGTCCTTTGCGGGAGTCCCGATGCAGAGAAGCTCGCCTTCTCCGAACCTGTTTACCTGGCGGATGGCTTTCTGCGCTGCCAGCCAACGGCGCTCTCCGACGGACGCTGGCTCTTCTGCGCCTACAACTGGCTACATGATTCATACGCCTACTATGAGACCTCCGATGAAGGCAGAAGCTTTCAGACGTGCAAAGCTGGCAAGCGCCTTGGCAAACCGAATTTTGATGAGAGCATGATACTTGAAAGGCGCGATGGCAGCCTGTGGATGCTCGCGCGCACGGTTGGCATTGGCCAGCTTGCGGAGAGCATCTCCGCCGATGGCGGCCGCACCTGGTCGGGAGCATTTGCCACCACCATCCCGACACCCTCGACACGATTCTTCCTCAAGCGGCTGAAATCAGGGCGTGTGCTTCTCGTGAACAACCACTCCAGCACTGTGCGGAACTGCATGACGGCCTTCCTGTCCGAGGACGATGGCAGGACCTGGCCCCATTCCTTGCTGCTTGACCCCCGTGAAACCTCCTACCCTGACGTTGCCGAAGATGCCAACGGCGCCTTGTACATAGTGTGGGACCGCGGTCGCACCACCTTCAAGGAAATCCTCATTGCGCGCATCTCCGAGGAGGACATCCTGGCCGGCAGACTCGTTGACTACGCCTCCTATCAGGGGCACCTGATTGCCAAGGCACCCACGCCGCACATCAATCCCGAAGCCGAGGAGATCAAGGCCCGCGACAAGCTATGGCTTGACGAAATCCAAAAAACGGCCTATCCCTAGTAGGCTGTAACATTTATCATTTCGCATCTTTGGCAATAAACAGGCAACTGCGGCATGAAGGGAAAATCACGGGCGAAAATAGCGCCAGGGCTTGCACGATGAAAGGCAGCCATCATGAAACCGGGCCTTTTGTCAATTTGTTTTGAATTGGATTTATTTGGGAATTAGTAACTATTCAGAAGGGGAAGCGGCGGCAAGAGTATAGCCGCGAGCGAAACCCACGGGCAGGCGATCCCCCCAGTTCCTTTGCGCCTTGCCGCGCAGCGGAGCGGCAAGGCG
>JAFTAC010000289.1 GCA_017458805.1 Victivallales bacterium
GTTGTTGAGCTGGCATGCGACCGTGGTGCCGATGACAACACCGACGCGTAGCCTTTGGAGGGTGGCAACGGTGAGTTTTGCGTTGTCAAGGGCCTCCTCCAGCGCAATGCGGAGCAACTGCATGGAGACACCGCCTGGCTGCGATTCGTCGGGGCGAAGACCTTGTATCTCGAAGACGGGCAGGGGCAGGGCGGTCTCTATGCGTTGCGGCAATGCGGGCAGGCGTGGGGTCTCCGTGTAGAGGCTGCGGCGTGTCTCCTCGACATTGTTTCCAATGGCCGAGATGATGCCCATGCCAAGTATGGGGGAGGGGGTGGTCATGTTTATATTATTGCGCCAGGCGGAGCTGGCGCATCATTATGCCTTCGTAGTGTTTGCCTGGACAAAGTCGGAGAGGGTTGCGAAGGTGGCGAAGATTTCGCGTTTGTTTTCGAGGGAGGCTTGTGGGATGCCGTATTCGCGCTTAAGGGCGATGACGATTTCAACGGCGTCGAGGGAATCGAGACCGAGGCCGTCTTTGAAGAGGGGCTGGTCGTCGATGATGTCGTCAGGAGTCTTGCCTTCAAGGGAAAGCCATTCGATGAGTCTGGCCTTGAGTTGAGTTCTGAATTGGGTTGTTTTTTCGTCCATAGTAGTTTAGTTGTTTGTTATATCATAGTGGAAGATTTGGTATGGGTAGTCGGAGGCGATGGACTGGAGGGCCTCCTGGTATTTTTCGATATAGGGGGTGAAGACGGCAGGGTTGGGCTTGCGCGGGAGGTCGTAGTCGATGGTGATGGGGGGCATGTAGATGTAGTCGATGGAGTTGGCGCGCATGATGGTAAAGACGATGAAGATGGGGAGGTGTGAGCGTGCGGAGAGGTACCAGGGGGCCTCGGGGATGCGCAGGGTGCGCCCGCAGAGGGTGATGGAGAGGTTTGTGGGGATGTCGTCGGGGAGACGGTCGCCCATGAGACAGAGTACCTCGTGGTTCTCAAGGGCTGCTGCAGCGTCCAGCAGTCCGCCGAAGGGGCTTTGGTTGAAGATGATGCGGAAGGATGCACCCCGCATGAGCTTGGAGACGGCCTCGTTCATGTTCTCCTGGATAAGGAGGTTGACGCGTTTGTCGAACGCCTCCATGCGCGGGATGGTGGCGTGCCAGCAGCCGACGTGGCTCATCAGCATGATAAAGCCGTGTTCTGCCTGCTTGAGCATCGCTTCGCGATACTGTGGATTGACATCCCGCAGGGGGAGTTGGTGCCCCGTGCGCAACCAGTAGGCCATGACGATGGCCTGCCCCTGGCTGACAATCATGCGGTAGAAGTGCCAGCGCAATTTCAGGTGCGAGGCTTCGGGGAAGCGGCTTTGGAGGTAGGGGCTGGCGGCCTGGAAGGCCTTGCAGTCGAAAATGGCGTAGAAGAAGGCCACGAACCAGACAAAGAGGCAGCAGAAGCGAAGGCCGAACAGCCGCATGCAGACTTTGAAGAAGCCGATGCCCAGGCTGTTTCCCCGCGTGTCGCTCAGGTTCTTATGTGCTGGTGCTGTGGTCATTGTGTGGTCAGGTTGCGTTGGAGGCGGCTGGCGATGAGGTATGTGGCGGCTCCTGCGATGATGGCGAAAAGCGGGGCGATGATGAGAGAGCCAAGCAGCCAGTCCAGCAGCCGCAGGTGAATGTCGTGGACGATTGTCTGCATGGAGGCCTCGCGCAGGAAGCGTCCGTTGCGCATGAAATACCCCAGCTCGATGCAGAGGAAGGGGGTGACGGGGGGCATGTAGAGGTTTTGAATGGCCAGCGCCATGACCTTGTTTAGCCGCAGGCAGACGCATACATAGAGGATGACCAGCGTATGGCAGGAGAGGAGGGGCAGCACGGCCAGAAAGGTGCTGACGGCAGCCGAGGTGGCCAGCAACTGGGGCGAGGCATTCTCCTTCAGCAGGTAGCGCAGGAACTGGATGGGGTGCCTGAAGGGGTTGGGGTAGGGGGGCGTGGCTGGCTTGGGCACGAGTCGTTTGGCGGGCCAGGGCAGCAGGCGGCGCGTCACGAGCCAGGTGTGGAGCATGGAGAAGCGGAAGTTGTCCACGAAGGGCCTGAAGTGTGAGACGTACTTGTCTCTCGTCTGGTAGGTGACATGGATGGGGAGCTCCCGCAGTTGGACACCGCCCCAGAAGGCCCGCACGAGGCTTTCGACGGCAAAGGTGTAGCGGCTGCTGATGCAGCTCATCTTCATCATGGGGGGGATGGGATAGGCACGGTAGCCGCTCTGCGTGTCCTCGCAGGCGACGCCTGTCTCCAGTTTGACCCAGAAATTGGAGAAGGAGCGTCCGAACTTGCTGGAATCAGGGACATTGGGGACGGTGAAATCGCGCACGCCCACGAAGATGGTGTCTTTGGCGGTTCCCTCCTTTGCGATGGCTTCGGTGAATGCGGGGAGGTCATCAGGAGAGTGCTGTGCATCGGCGTCCAGGGTGATGGCGTAGTCGAAGCCTTGGCGGCTCAACTCTACGAGCCCCGTCATGATGGCGGCCCCATAGCCCTGGTTTTGTGCGTGGCGCAGAAGGGTGATGTCGTTGTCGGCGAGGGTATTTTCGAAGTCTGGTGGAAGGAGAGTGCTGGCGTCATCGACCACAACGACCTTCGCAAGCCTTTTGCGGCACGCGAGGGCCACCTCCAGGATGGTGCCTGGATTGTTGTAGAGCGGTATGACGGCGGCTATGAGCATAGTTTATATTTTTGGTTTGCGCGGGGCGGAGCCCGCGCTTCTCCATGGTGGGCAGAGCCTGCGCTTCTCCACGGTGGGCAGAGCCCGCGCTTCTTCACGGTGGGCAGAGCCGGCGCTTCTTCATGGTGGGCAGAGCCCGCGCTTCTCCAAGGTGGGCAGA
>JAFTAC010000290.1 GCA_017458805.1 Victivallales bacterium
GAACATGGACTGGCGAAGGTGCTTGCTTCATACATTATTAATAATGATATACAACACAACCAAGGAGAAGGACAATGAAGTATGTGAAATTTGGAAATACAGGCATGGATGTTTCGCGCATCTGCCTGGGCATGATGAGCTTTGGAAAGCCTGGAAATGATAACGGCGTGTTCCCATGGGCAAGGGATTTCGAAGACGCCAAACCTATCTTCAAGAAAGCCATTGATTTGGGCATCAACTACTTCGACACCGCCAACGTCTATCAGATGGGTTCCAGCGAGGAGCTCACGGGACGGCTCATCCGCGAGTACGGTCTGGACCGCGACGAGATCGTGGTCGCAACCAAAGTTCATTTCGACATGCGCCCAGGTCGTCCAAACGGCGGCGGCTCATCCCGTAAGAACATCATGGCGGAAATCGACCATTCGCTGAAGCGTCTTGGCATGGACTACGTTGACCTCTACCAGATACACCGCCTGGACGCCAACACGTCGATGGAGGAGATAATGGAGGCACTGCACGACGTGGTCAAGAGCGGCAAGGCACGCTACATCGGGGCCTCCACCATCTTTGCTTGGCAGTTGGAGCGGATGCAGCAGATTGCAGAACGTCACAACTGGACGAAGTTCATTTCTCTACAGCCGCAGTACAACCTCATCTATCGGGAGGAGGAGCGCGAGATTCTGCCGCTGTGCCGCGACCGCGGTATGGCGGTGGTTCCATGGAGCCCGCTGGCCGGCGGACGCTGCGCCCACCCATGGGGCACGAAGACCGCCCGCAACTCTATCGACGCCGTCTCGCCGATGGTCTGGGACGCCACCAACGACATCGACAAGCCTGTCGTTGACAATCTGGAGAAGGTTGCCGCCGCCCACGGGCGCACGATGGCCCAGGAGTCTCTGGCGTGGATGCTCTCCAAACCAGGCATTACCGCGCCAATCGTGGGATGCACCTCTGTGAAACATGTCGAGGAGGCGGTCTCTGCACTTGGCATCATACTCGATGAAGAGGAAATCAAAGCTTTGGAAGCACCGTACAAGCCGCACATCAAGACAGGGGCGTTCTGATGCGAGTCTCACCTTATCTCGCGCAGAGGTGAAAATGGATTCGACCGTCAGTCAACCTTGACAGCCCAAATCATCTCTGCGATCTCCACATCTCTGTGCCTCCGCATGGGACAAAACCAGTCGAATCATCATAGACAATCAAACAACAATTCAGAAAGGAAACAAGACAATGAACAATTTTGTGTTTCAGAACATCACGAAGGTCTATTTCGGCAAGAACCAGCTTGGACACCTCGGAGAAGAACTGTCCAGGTTCGGCAAGAAGGTTCTCCTCGCATACGGCAGCGGTTCGATCAAGAAGATCGGTCTCTACGACAAGGTGATGGCCGAGCTGAACAAGGCGGGGCTGACAGTCTTCGAGCTGCCTGGCGTCGAGCCGAATCCGCACCACACCACCGTCAACAAGGGCGCGGCGATCTGCAAGAGAGAAGGAGTCGATGTCGTTCTCGCCGTGGGCGGCGGCTCGACGATTGACGCGAGCAAGGCCATCGCCGCGACCGCGAAGTATGGCGGCGACGACTGCTGGGACCTCGTAAGCGGCAAGGCTTCCGTATTGGAGTCCCTTCCTATTGTAACCGTCCTGACGCTTGCGGCGACGGGGAGCGAGATGGACGGCGGATGCGTGATCAGCAACGTCGAGACGAACGAGAAGAACGGCTACTTCCCGCCGAACGCCAATCCGCGCGTTTCCTTCCTCGACCCGCAGAACACGTTCACTGTGAGCGCGTACCAGACGGCCTCCGGCTCGGCGGACATCATGTCGCACATCTTCGATGTCGCCTACTTCTCGCGCAAGGACCAGATGGACATGCTCCTGCGCGTCCAAGAGGAGGTGCTGAAGACCGTGGTCAAGTATGCGCCGGTCGCCGTGAAGGACGGCTCCAACTACGAGGCGCGCGCCAACCTCATGTGGGCCTCCAGCTGGGCACTCAACGGCTTTCTCTACGAGGGTTTCATACAGGACACGGTCTGCCATTCGATGGAGCACGAGCTTTCGGCCTTCTACAACATAACTCATGGGCATGGGCTCGCCATACTCACTCCGCGCTGGCTATCGTATGTCCTTGACAAAAGCACCGCGCCGCGCATCAAGCGCTTCGGAGAGAACGTGCTTGGCATCAATCCATCCTTGCCGCTGATGGATGGTGCGAAGGCGGCAATCGCGGCTCTGGAGAAGTTCTTCTTCGAGACGCTCGGGCTCAAGAGCCGTCTCTCCGACCTCGGCATAGACGACAGCAAGTTCGCCGTGATGGCGAAGAAAGCCTGCAGTCTCACAGGCGGCAGGCTCGACAGTTTCACTGTCATCCAGCCGAAGGATGTCGAAGCCATCTACCGCATGTGCTTGTAGAAAAGGAGTTCACAAAAAGCAGAAAGTTGCACTTAACGACGGCGTGGCGATTCCGCTGAACGGATTCGGCACGTTTCAGATTCCAGCGGGATCGGAGACGAAACAGGCGATGGTCTCCGCCCCGTCATCATGAAGCTTGAAACGACCAACGAAGAGTCAAAACTCGACTACAAAATAGTGAAGAAATGGCAACACAAAAAAGAGTCCCTTGACAAGTGCAGATTGCATTTCAATAGTTACTAACCCCCAAAGGAACATCTCATGAACAAACTGGCAAAACTGTTTTTAGGAGGATTTTTTATGCTTTCAATGTCATTGTCCAATGCCGCCGAGGCGGCAAAAGCCATCGTCATCTACATTTCGCACACGGGGGAGAACTACTCCGTTGGTGTCATCCAGGAGGGGAACACCGCGAAGGTCGCCAAGGAGATTGCACGCCAGACAGGCGCGGCGATATGGGAGATCAAGGAGGCAGAGCCGTATCCAGTGAAGTACAACGACTGCATCGCCCGCGCCAAGAAGGAGCTGCAGTCGAAGGCGCGCCCCGCATTCCAGGGAACAGCACCCGACCTTACGGGTATCGACACCATCTACATTGGCTACCC
>JAFTAC010000291.1 GCA_017458805.1 Victivallales bacterium
CTTTGTGCTAAAGTGTTTTACGGGGATACAGGGTCGCTCTCCGAAGCGTTGTCGGGTGCCAAGACAATATATCTTTCCAGATAGCGTAGCTTGTCCTCTTCGTGAAGAAGGTAGCGTGGTTCCAGAGTGGTAGGCATTATCACCCCCAGCCAGTCATTCCATACATTGCAGACAAAATTGCGGTTAAAATCGTAATCGTACCACTCGTAGCATTTTTCGTCTTTCCCAGGGACAGCTCCGCACAGCCTCAAGGCTGACCTAAAATTCACCTCTTTATCAAGTTCCACTATGCGCGGTGGTTCGGCCTTCTTGATTTCATCAAGGCTCTCCTCCGATTGCCCCACCATCAAAACGTGGTAGTTAGGTCTGTTCGTGTGTCCCTGAAAGACAAAAACCTCGACATCCGTTACATGGCACTCATCGAAAAAGGCTGAAACCTGCTCATCCTTTATGGCAGACACCATCACACGGCATCTGCAAACAGGCTCACGCTGGATTCTGTAGCCTTGCCATATAATAAACCCAATGCCAAACACCACTAATAGCGCAAAGCCCGCCACTACGCAAATGGCGGAGCACCCTATCAGCTTGTTTGCGTTGATTTTCATAAGGCTATGTTCCCCAATATGGTAGATAACGGTAAGGTTTTGTTGCGCCCTAACGGGCGCACATTTAGATGGGCGGCCTTCCCCAATGCTGCGCACCCTACGGGTGCTTGCATTGGGCTACGATTGTCGCGCACTCCGTGCACTGGCCGCTTCGCGGCCCACGCTAAACACCCATCTTGGTGAACAGAGCGTTTCATCAAGCTTACTTTCCCCAGATTTCCATCTCGCTCAAAATGAGCTTCTTGCCAGCCTGCCGCGCTGGGATGGCCAATTTGATGTTCTTGGAAGCGGCATTCAGGGGAATCTCAAGAAGATGGACTTCGTTGGTCACCTCGCCTTTGGCGGTGAAAACGGCGCCGTTGTCCAGCGTGGCGGTCACCGAGGGTAGTTCACCGCTGAAAAAGAGCTTGAGTGTTGAAATCTGGGCGTTCCGCCCTAAGTCAACAACAATCTCGAAGGCGTCGTTCTTGCTCCAGGTGTCGAAGAACATCCGTGTGGAAATCTTGCCCTCGTCCACCAGCTTTTTATTATTTTTGTTGTAGAAGTCACCCAGTTCAGTGGCCTTGATGCGGTTGCAGAGATTGCCCTCGGGGAAGGCGTACTTGCGTCCTGGCGCGTCGCCGTCGGGCGGAAGGGTATAGGTGTACCCACCCTCCTTGCAGAGGGCGTTGGCCGCCTGCACGGGCTTGTTCAAGTACCAGTAGAAGTAGTTGCCCGTGAGGCAGGTGTCCTTGAAGACAGGCTCCGTCTCCGCCTTGGCAGGGAACTTGAAGCGCCAGATGTCCTGGTCAACCGCAATGCCCAGATTGATGATGAACTGCCTCATCATCCTGCGCCAAGCCCCAGATTCCACATGGCTGTTTCTGGGAGCCATGGCAAAAAGCACCGCGCGTCCCCCGCCAGGATACGCCTTGATGGTCGCGGCGGTGCTTCCGTCGGGAGCTGTCGCCAGCACCTTTGTCCCCGCCAAAGGCTCTAGGCGGAATGGTGAGGATGCATGGTAGAAGGTCTCCTTCGAGATGCCAGTCGAAAGGGGGTCCTCCACAAAGCGGAAGCCACCGAACATGTTTGCAGAGACGATTTTCGCACCGAAAAGCTCCTCGCGGTTGCCAGAAGTCTCCGTGCCGTCTTCGTTGAAAGAGAAGGCCTTGGGGTCGAAGCAGACAAGCGTGCCGCCGTTCTTCACGTAGTCCATGAAAGCCCGCTGGTTGCCCACATACTCCACATCGGCGTTGCCAATCAAGATGACCTTCCAGTCATTGAGGCGAATCTCCTTGTCGCGCAGCTGTGAACTACCAATGAACTTGAACCAGGCCCCTGCCGAGGGGCCCGCAAAGGTGAAAAGAGCCTCCGAGGTCTCGCAGGGTGGGTTACGATAGCATGAGAAGGTGTCCGTGGAGAGGTAGATGGCCATCTCATCCTTGGGAAAACGAAGCTGCCCCATGGTGCAGAACCTATCGACCACATC
>JAFTAC010000292.1 GCA_017458805.1 Victivallales bacterium
AATTAGCAATTAGCAATTAGAAATTAGCAATTAGAAATTAGAAATTAGTAATAAATGCTTTTGAGAAAGCTTTTTTATTTCCTTCAAGGTAATATTGCAGTCAAAAAAATAATATTTTTTCTCTTGTGATTGGTGAAAAACGGGGTATAATTAATAAAAAAGATACTAGATTCGTTGTATTTTTGTTCACCAAATAACCGTCAAACAAACAAGAGGAAAACAATGAAAAAGCAATTCACTCTGATTGAACTTCTGGTTGTCATCGCCATTATCGCCATTCTGGCAGCCATGCTGCTTCCTGCGCTGAGCAAGGCCCGCAGCAAAGCCCGCGCCATCTCCTGCGCCAGCAACCTGAAGCAGATTGGTACCGCCAACAGAATGTATGCCGATGACTACAATGACATTCCCGCACCTGGCTATGCGACCAACTCCAAGGGTGGGTCAAACTACACCTACTTCCCTGGCTTGCTTCATGAGTACGTCGGCGATGTGAAGGTCTGGAAAGACCCCGCCCTCACCACCTATTATACTGCTGTCATCAAGGGTGATGGCGGCCATGATGGCGATGTTGCTTCCATGGGTAGCCTGGATTGGAAAGTCGGTTATGGCATCAACCAGACCAAGAGCGGTGACGGAAGCGATTCAACCCGCTATGACAAGGGTAAAATGCCGATGACCAGCATGATGGATCCCTCTGGCACCATTTGCATCTCCTGCAATGTCGTGGTTAATCCCACTGATGACTGCTGGATTGGTATCAATGACGCGACTGTCTGCAATGCTCTTGGCGCCACCCAGTCCGTTCCAATCGGCAATACCCGTATTGTGACCGACAAGGTTGGCGATACCGCAACCCAAAGCTTCCCGCACGAGAAGAAGTGCAACTTCCTCTGGGTTGACGGCCACGTCGAGTCTAGGGGTGAGACCAACACCGTGCGCAAAGAGTGGACCATCGCTCAGGACTAAGAGCTGAAATTCTGGGGCGCACAACGTGCGCCCATTAGCTCCAAAATATGTTCTTCGCCCCTCCAGCTAAAGTTTTCTAGCTGGAGGGGCGTGCATTTTTACAGTCAGTAACGTGCGAGCGAATGCGCGCTTTATTCCACGACGGCGTGTGCGCCGCCGCTACCCCCGTCTCCCCGGCGGCGAGGGTGCCGCCGCTACGTCCTCGCCACCAGTTGGGCACCCCCGCCAGCTCCTTGGGCCTGTGCAGCGCAGCAGATAGGGTGTGGCGACCGCCTGGGCGAAGCGTACCTCGCCGTCTGGAGACCTTGTGCAGCAGGGAAGATGGAAGGCGACAGATAGGGTGTGGCGACGGCGTCTCGCCGTCGGAGTAACATGTGTAACGACTGGGTTGTGCAAGGCAAGGGGCACTGAACAGTGGTTGTGCTGGTGGGGAATAGAACGCTTGGCCATTGCATGGGCGCAATTGTTGTGTTCGGCGACGGCGATGAACGCTTCGCTAAGGCCGTTGCCACACCCTATCTGTTGCATTGCAATGGCGTTGTGGTATAGGACGTTTTCCGATGGCGATAAACGCTTCGCTAAGGCCGTCGCCACACCCTATCTGTCACAAACCACAACCATGTTGTTGTGCAGCACGACGGCGTGGTCGCTGTCGTTACCCCTACCACCTGCGTGAGGTTTTGCGTGGATCGCCGTAGCGTTCGCGCGGGGATTGAGGACGTGGTGGCTTGCTGGTGGGACGTGGGGAGTATGTTTGAACCTTACGTGTCATGGAAGCAACTGCAAGGCGGGCGGTCGCGAATGCAGCGTGCAGGTTGTAGCCGCCAGTGGGACCGTCGATGTCCATCACCTCGCCAGCGAAAAAGAGCCCTGGGAGGATTTTCGATTCCATCGTATTAGGGTTGATTTCATCTAGGGAGACACCGCCTACGCTGACAATGGCCTCCTTGAGAGGGCGTATGCCATTGATTTGCAGGTTGTAGGCTTTCACCCAAGCGGGCTTTTTCGCCAGCCGTTGCAAGAGTGCGGGTGGAAGCGGCAGCCGAGAGAGGTTTTCAGGCGGCGTCGCCAGTGCAGGACAGAAGTCAAGCTGAAGTGTGAAGCTCGTGAGCTTTTGCCGCGCGATGGCGCGCGTGGCGTCGAAAATCGCAGAACCCCGCAGGATGGTTCCCAGTGGTAACGACGGCGCCCCCGCCGTTGGCATGCAAAGAATATTTCCACGTGTGCGGGCGACGGGTTTTCCATTGGTAATAACTGTGACCGCCACATCAGGAAGGTCGGTCTCCTGCTGGAAGGCGAGCAGCCTGTCCTCGCAATCAACACCCGCCAGGCCAGGCAGGGGGGCAATGACAGTATGATTCAGCTCTGCGGCAATACGCTGGCCGTCGCCGACGCTGCCTGTCTTCGGATAGGAGAATCCGCCTGTGGCAAGAAGCACCTTCTCTGCCTGGAAGATCAGCCCGTTTTCGGTGGTTACGGTGAAGATGTCATTCTCCTTGACAATACTTTTGACGGGGCAGTTCAGCACGTATGGAAGCTGCTCCTCGCGCATGATGTCCAGAAAACAGTGGAGTACATCGTCGGAGTTTTCGGTTTTTGGGTAGATGCGGTCGCGCTTGACGATGGTTGGCAGCCCCATGCGGGAAAACCACTCACGCAGCTTGTCGGGCGGGAACGCCGTGATGGCTGGTTTTAGAAAATCACCGACGGGAGTCCCATAGTCCCGAAGCATTTGCGCGGCGGAGGCATCGTGGCTGATGTTGCAGCGATTGTTGCCACAGAGCAGCAGCTTGAGGCCTGGGCGGTGACGGCGTTCCAGCAGCAAGGCTGGAATCTTGTACTCACGGGCGGCAATGGTTGCCATGAGCCCCGCCGCCCCGCCGCCGATGATAATCAGTTTGTTTGCAGCCATTTAGACTTCCACCTCGGCGGGGCAGATGACCATCGGGTCCTGCGCGTTGTTGCGGGTTGGCAGCTCCTGCTTGTCAGCCTTCCAGCCCTTGTGCTGAAGCACACCCGTGCAAGGGGCGTTTCCAGCCTTGCCTGTGATTTTGATGCGCCTCGGGTCAAAGTCCGCTGGGACTTGCACCTGTCTCTGCTCGGCCTCGTCCATGACTGGGACGAGGTGGAAGTACTTGTCCAAGGTGCGCTGGCAGTCATCGTGGACCTTGCGCGAGACGCTGCCGACGGTGGCGTCGTCATAGCCTTCCAGCCCTTCTTGGATGTAGTCAATGAACCGCGCCTCCCGCTGGAGAATGGCCAGCAGATGCAGGGCGTTGGAGCCGCCCTCCTCCTTTGGTGGTTCCTCGTGTTTAGGGAGTTCGGGCTTGGGCTCCTCCGCTGGCGTCGCCAGCTGCTCCCACGCCTTTGCCTTTTCATCGTCCTTCAAAATGGACCAGAATGCTTTCCAAGCTGTTTTGATATTTGCCATAGTTGTTTTTGTTGTTCAGCGCCCAAGGGCGCTGACAGTATAAAGGAAGAAGGTCATTGTTATGGTGAGGAGTGGCACGGCCATGCAGTATTCGCAAAGCAGAATGCGTGCCATGGTTGCTTCACCTTTGTGGTGGACCTGGGTCATCACGATGAGGTTGGTGGCGGCGGGGACCGCCGACTCCGTCATGATGACGAGGTAGAAGAGCGGGTCTTTTGGGCCGAGGCCGATCCACCATGCCAGCATGGCGGTTGCAAAGCCGATGATGGGCATGAGGACAAGACGGCAGGCGGTAACGCCGACGAAGGAGCGCAGGGGCATCTTCTCGCCTGCGGGCAGTTTTTCGGAAAGGTTTGAGCCGAGGAGCATCAGGGCCAGCGGGAAGATGGCTTTGCCAATCATCTCCATCGTGCTGACAACGATGCCGAACGGTGCGCTGTTTCCGAAGAAGAGCCTGTTGAGCCAGGGAATCGCCCCCATCATGAGCCCGATAAAGGAGGAGACCAGCGGCGGGCTGATGATCTGGTTCCATTTCAGCTCGCGAATGGACTTGCCTGACAGATACGGGAAGCCTATCAGCCACAGCAGCGGTGAATGGCTGAGCAGATAGACGGAGATGTAGGCGAAGCTGCGCTCCCCAGCCGTGGTGTCATTCAGGAAAACAGGTGCGGTGGCGGTGATGGTCATCATCAGCGGCAATGGCAGATAGCTGGAGTTGCCAAAGGCGGTTGCCGCGCAGAAGCCTCTATGCAAGTGTTCTGGCAGATGCAAAAACCTGAATACAAGCTCTGATACCAGAAAACCGAAGAGGACGAAAAGCCCACCTGACACGACAAGCATCCACCACTGCCCGATGTTATGAATCTGTGCATTGCGCCCAAGGGAGACGATAAGCAAACTGGGCAGCATCACCGTCATCAAGATTTTGCTGAAATGCTGCCGCGTCGGCTTGTCCAAGATCCCCTTGCGTCCAAGCCAGACACCAACCAGCACAACCAGTACCAGCTTGATGACGGACAAGATGCTGCAAAGAGCGATTTCTTTCATGGTCGTAGTTATTGGCCAGGCGGCCTGGCTATCTTAAAAGTAGATTCTCGGACACTGCGGAATGGAGTCGAGAAAGGTCTGACCATAGCGTTTGTTGACCACTCTGGAATCCAAGATGAGCACGGTGCCCTTGTCGTTTTTGGTACGGATGAGGCGTCCGAAACCCTGGCGGAATTTCAGGACGGCCTCGGGGACGGAGTAGTTGAAGAATGCGTTGAGGCCCTGCTGCTCCATGCGCTCGGAGCGCGCGGCAACGAGCGGGTGGTCAGGCACGGCGAAGGGAAGGCGTGTGATGATGACGTTGCAGAGCGCATCGCCAGGCACATCGACTCCAGTCCAGAAACTGGCGTTGCCAAATATGACCGACTTCGGGGTGTTGCGGAACTCCTCCAGCATTCTGCGTGGTGACAGCTTGTCGCCCTGTATGAGCAGGTTCATCTGCTCATCCTTGAAGAAATCCTCCATGCGCTCGGCGATTTCGTTCATCATGCTATAGCTGGTGAAGAGGACGAAGGCGCGTCCATCGGTTTCACGCAGGGATTCACTGATGTGTGCGATGGCCTCGTCGATGTAGGCGTTGCGGTTTTTCGGCTCGGGCATATTGGTCGCGATTTGCAGGGTGACCTGCTTCTGGTAGTCGAAGGGGGTGTCCAGAATCAGTGTGCGTGCATCCGTGCAGCCGATGCGCCTTTGGAAGTATGAAATATCGTTGTTGACGGCCAGCGTGGCGCTGGTGACGATGACGGGCTTCTTCTGGAAGAGCAGCTCGGTGAGCGGCGGCGCCACGTCGATGGGGACAGCCGAAAGGCTTACATCGAGGCGGTTTCGGCTGCTGTCCAGCTCGAACCAATAGACGTAGTCGGGTTCGCTCATCTCGAAGAAGGTGTCCAGCACGCGCACCTGCTCCTTTAATTCTGTTACAATGCCCGACAGTTCTGTGGCAAAATCGGATTCATCGCCGTCCATAATCAGGGAGGCAAGGACTTGGAGAAGCTTCTCCAGAGGCTCTTTCAGGTAGTTCTTGATATGGCCTGGCGTGTTGTAGCGCAATGGGTTAAGTTCCTGCTTATCCACCCACTCATAGAGCTGCTGGAAGAAGATGTCGCAGATTTTGCGGGTCTCCGTTACAACGGAGCGGGCGAGTGTATAGTCGTCTTCGATGAGCAGACCCGTCTTTCGGTCGGGGTTGTAGAGCCTGTTCAGGAGGTAGCGGATGTTGAAGGAGTCCGTTGCGATGCCCAAGTGCGAGGAAGCGGTGTCCTCGATGGTATGCCCTTCGTCCATAATGACGGCGGTGTATTCGGGAAGGATGGTGTCTGCCTCCTCTTCCTTTTTGCTGCTGTTTCTGTTGCGCAGCATCATGGCTTCGCGTTCGGCGGCCAGCGAACTGAAGAACTTGGCATGGTTGGCGATGACGATTTCCGCCGTCTGCACCAGCCGTCTGGCCTTGCGCAGGAAGCATTTTTGGTGGTATTCGCAATTCTTCCCCATGCAGTTTCCGCGCTCGCAGCAGACGGTCTTCCAGAGTTGCGGGGAAATGCCGTGCGGCAGTTCTCCCCTGTCGCCTGACAGTGTGTTGCTGGCCCATTTCTGGAGGCGCGCATATTCGCCTGCGACGCCATCGAACATCAGCAGTTCCTGGTCGGTGTTGAGGATGTTGTTGAGGCGTCGCAGGCAGAGGTAGTTTGCCCTTCCCTTGGCGACCACGGCCTGGATTTTGCATTTCAGCAGCCCCTCCAGCATCGGGACGTCGTGGGAAATAATCTGTTCCTGGAGGTTGATGGTGTGTGTGCTGATGATGACGGGCTTGCCTGTCTGCTTGGCGCGAAGCACGGCGGGGACGAGGTAGGCGAAGGTCTTGCCGACGCCCGTCGGGGCCTCCACGCACAGGTTCTCCTCGTCGTCCATGGCGCGTGCAATTTCGATGGCCATGGTGACCTGCTGGGGACGCGGCTCGTAGTGGAACGCCTTGTCCAGCTGGTCGGCGTTCATCAATGGGCTGTTTTCCCCAAAAAACTCTGTGACTTCCTTTAACAACATTGTTATTGAATGGTTAGTGGTTAGTGGTTAGTGGTTAGTGGTTAGTGGTTAGTGGTTAGATATCTTAATCCATTGCTCACTAACCACAACCCACTAACC
>JAFTAC010000293.1 GCA_017458805.1 Victivallales bacterium
CTTCGCTACTCCGATGCTTTCCTTTGGCTGGGGCGCTACCGCACGGCTGCAGGCTGGATTCTTTTCGTGCTGGTTACCACCTTCGTGGTGATGGCAGTCTCGAACGGAGCCAACCTGAACGATGGTATGGACGGTCTCTGTGCAGGCAACTCTGCCATCATGTGCTTCGCGCTGGGCATTCTGGCCTATGTGTCCTCGCACATCAACCTCGCCGCCTACCTGAACATCATGTTCGTGCCGGGGAGCGAGGAACTGGTGGTATTCCTGATGGCCTTTGTCGGTGCCCTCATTGGTTTCCTCTGGTACAATGCTTATCCCGCCCAGGTCTTCATGGGCGACACGGGCTCACTGGCCATCGGTGGCATCATTGCTGTGACCGCCATCATCATCCACAAGGAACTGCTCCTGCCCCTCATCTGCTTCGTCTTCCTCGCCGAGAGTCTCAGCGTCATTCTGCAGACAAACTATGCGAAGTACGGCAACAAACGAGGCCTGAAGCTTCGCTTCTTCAAGCGTGCTCCCATCCATGACACCTTTCGTGTGAAGCCAGGGCAGCTGCCCGCCGATTTCCGCGTGCTGCTGAACTGGCCCAAGGGCTGCTGGCTGGAGTCGAAGATCACTACCCGCTTCTGGATGGTCACCATCATGATGTGCGCACTCGCCATCGTAACACTTAAGATAAGATAACACATGAAAAGAATCGTCATACTTGGCGCTGCAGAGAGCGGCGTAGGCGCAGCAGCGCTGGCAAAGAAGGAACGCTTTGATGTCTTCGTTACCGACATGGGTAAGATCAAGCTCCACTACAAGGAGATGCTCAATGAGCGTGGTATCCATTGGGAAGAAGGACGCCACACGGAGGAACTCGTGCTGAACGCCGACGAAATCATCAAGAGCCCAGGAATCCCCGACACGGCGCCCATGGTGCAGAAGATTAAGGCCGCCGGCATCCCCATCATCAGTGAAATCGAGTTCGCCGGACGCTACACCCATTCGAAGATGATTTGCATCACCGGCTCCAACGGCAAGACCACCACAACCAGCCTCATCTACCATATCTTCAAGAAAGCAGGCTACGATGTGGGACTGGCAGGCAACATCGGCAACAGCCTGGCTCTGCAGGTGGCCGAGGAGCCGCATGAGTACTACGTCATCGAACTCTCCAGCTTCCAGTTGGATAACATGTATGATTTCCGCGCGAACATCGCCGTCCTGCTGAATATCACGCCCGATCACCTCGACCGCTACCACAACTCCATGCAGGAATACACGGATGCCAAGATGCGCATCCTCCAGAACCAGACCAAGGACGATGCCTTCGTCTTCTGGAATGACGACCCCGTCATCCAGCGTGAATTGGAGAAGTACCACATCGAGAGTCGCAAGTGCCCATTCAGTATCATCGAGAAGCAAGGCATGATAGGCTACATCGCAGATGGCGAATATCACATCGAACGTCCCACGCCGTTCAACATGGAGCAGGAAGAACTGTCGTTGTCCGGCAAGCACAATATGTACAACTCCCTGGCTGCTGGTATCACCGCAGACCTCAGCGGCATTTCAAACGAAGTAATCCGCCAGAGCCTGAGTGACTTCCAGGGTGTGGAGCATCGTCTGGAGTTCGTATGCACCGTGCATGGAGTGACCTTCATCAACGACTCCAAAGCCACGAATGTCGATGCCTGCTGGTATGCCCTTGAGAGCATGAAGCAACCCACGGTGCTCATCCTTGGAGGTCTGGATAAGGGCAATGACTATTCCGCCATCAAGGACCTCGTACTCCAGAAATGCAAGGCGCTGGTCTACCTGGGTGTGGACAACCGTAAACTGCATGATTTCTTCGACCCTCTGGGCCTGCCTGTAGCCGAGACGCATTCCATGAAGGAGTGCGTAGAAGCTTGCTACCGCATGGCAGAGCCGGGTGATACGGTACTGCTCTCGCCCTGCTGTGCCAGTTTCGACCTCTTCAAGAACATGGAGGATCGCGGCGAGCAGTTCAAGGAACTTGCCCGAGCACTCTGAAATCGCGAAATAACGAAACTGTTAATCGTTAATCGTTAATTGTTAATCTGTAAATCGCTGCCCATGACCCTCCGCAACAAAACTATTAACGCCGGCAGCCTTTTCGAAGGCGACAAAGTCATCTGGATGATTCTCTTCGTCCTCTGTATCATATCCGTTCTGGAAGTCTACAGTGCTTCCAGTACCATGACCTTCAACAAAGGAGCGTATTGGGCACCCGTGCTGAAGCATGGCCTCTTCCTGTGTGTCGGCGTCACTGTGGCCTGGGGAACCCACAAGATTCCACAGCGCTATTTCGGTTATATCGCCGTCATCGGAATCTTCGTCAGCATCGTCTTCCTGTTGGTGACGATGCTGCGCGGTCAGACCACGAACGATGCTGCACGTTGGATGGATCTGGGCTTCTTCTCGTTTCAACCGTCGGAGATTGCCAAAGGGTCATTGGTAATGCTCTCGGCTGTCCTGCTCAGCTACTTCCGCAATGAAAACGGAGCTACGTCGACAGCTTTCAAATGGGTGTTGGGAATCACGTGCTTCATCTGTGCTCTCATCGTCACGGAAAACCTTTCGACAGCCGCCCTGACTTTTTTCATTATCCTCCTGATGATGTTCATCGCGCAGGTTCCTTGGAAGTTGTTGGGTGGACTGCTGGGATTGCTGGTGATTGGCGCCTCGTTGGGCTATTCGGCTCTGCGTTTCACGCCTGACAGCGTGCTCGACAAGTTTGAGGGGACGCCCTTGGAACGTGTCAAGACCTGGTCCCACCGCCTGCGCAACCATGTGGAATTTCCTGCCGACCCCAAGGAGTTTGACCTCAATACCAATCCGCAGATTACCCAATCCCACATCGCCATAGCCACCTGTAACGTCATCGGTCGCGGGCCGGGCACCAGCCGGGTGCGTGACTTTCTGCCACAGGCCTACTCCGACTTCATCTATGCCATCATCATCGAGGAGCTGGGTCTGGAAGGAGGCTTCCTGGTGGTGTTCCTCTACATTGTCCTGCTCTTCCGTGCGGCACAGATCGCGCGGCGCAGTGATTCCATGATGCTCTCCTTCATGGTGTTGGGCTTAGCATTGCTGATCGTCACGCAGGCATTGATTAATATGGCCGTCGCCGTGGGCATCTTCCCCGTAACGGGTCAGCCGCTGCCATTGGTCAGCCGTGGCGGTTCCAGCATCATGGTGAACTGTTTCTACATTGGACTGATGATAAATATCAGCAGAACAGCCCTCAAAGAGGCGCCGGAAACGGCCTTGAAGCCCTCAAAAGCCTAAAAGTTCAAGGTTAAAGTAAAAAAAGAAGCGATAAAACGTTCAACGAACGAGAATTATTTGTATATTTGCGCAGAATTTCAAAGAATTTATGCCTACACCCCTTAAAGTCATCATCAGTGGCGGCGGTACTGGAGGTCACATCTTCCCCGCCCTTTCCATAGCGAATGCCATCCGTGCCATCGACCCCGAGGCTGAAATTCTCTTCGTGGGCGCCGAGGGCCGCATGGAGATGAAACGTGTGCCCGACGCGGGCTATCGCATTGTCGGCCTGCCCATCCGTGGATTCTTCCGCCCTCTGTGGAAGCCGGCAAATATCGGTGTTGCCCTGGACTATCTGAAGAGCATGCGCATGGCCAAGAAACTTCTGCGCGAGTTCTGCCCTCAGGTGGCGGTGGGCGTGGGAGGCTATGCTAGCAGTGCAGCCCTGGGTGCTGCCAACAGTCTGGGTGTTCCCACCTTGTTGCAGGAGCAGAATAGCTTTGCTGGTCTGGCTAATAAGAAGCTGGCCCGGCGGGCTGCCAAAATCTGTGTGGCCTATGAGGGCATGGAACGTTTCTTCCCTGTCGGGAAAATCATGATGACGGGCAATCCTGTGCGCCAGTCCCTGCTCGTGTGCAAGCTGACCAAGCCGGAGGCTGTGGAGCAGCTGGGGTTCGACCCTGTTCGTCCTGTCATCCTCATCATCGGTGGTAGTCTGGGAGCTCGTACCATCAACGAGAGTGTCCTCCGGAATCTGCAGCTCATTGGCGAGAGCCGCGTGCAGATTGTCTGGCAGACCGGTGGCTACTACTTCGAGGATATCAAGAA
>JAFTAC010000035.1 GCA_017458805.1 Victivallales bacterium
AAATCCTTGCGTGTTACTTTGCCAGCGACTTCGCGGCCAGGCGTTTTGGCGGCGGAAGCCAGGTTGGCGGCCTTCTTGATAAGAACGGCAGCAGGCGCGGACTTGGTGATGAACGTGAAGGATTTGTCCTGGTAAACGGTGATAACCACGGGTGTAATGAGCCCCTGGTTAGCCTTGGTCGCCGCATTGAACTGCTTGCAGAATTCCATGATGTTCACACCAGCCTGACCAAGCGCCGGGCCGACCGGCGGAGCAGGATTGGCGTTCCCAGCAGGTATCTGCAAACGTACTTCAGCTACCTTTTTCTTTGCCATTGTGACCTCTTTCACTTCACGGAATCGGTGCGAGCTGGCAGGTGCTCTCCCGCGTTCCGTGTTCAAAAATTACGATAAAACTGGAACTGCCCTATTCCTGAGCGCGTTCCACCTGCCCAAAATCAATGTCAACGGAATTGTAACGACCGAAGCAGAAGACCGACAGGGTCAGCCTGCCGCGTTCCTCGTCAATCGCCTCGATGACGCCATCCATGTCCTTGAATCCGCCGTTGATGATTTTGACGGTCTCCCCGACATTGTAGATGACCTTCGGCTTGACGACGCCTTCGTCCGCCTCGTTCCTGACCTTCATCATGCCGTCGGCCTCTTCAGGGGAAAGCGGCACAGGGTCTTTTCCCCTCTCGCCGCCGATGAAGCTGATGACGCCTTTGGTATCCTTGATGAAGCTCAGGTCGGCCGGGCGCATCTTCTCGCTCCCGTCTTCGCCTTCCACATACATGCGGAAAAGCACATAACCAGGATAGAGCTTGCGCTCCGTGGCCTTCTTCTTGTTGTCCCCGTTCTTGAACTCATTGACGATTTCAATGGGGATGTTTATCTCGTAAATTCCGTGAACCAGCCCGCGAAAGACGGAGTGGAAGCGTTTCTTCACGCCGTCAGGCGGCAAAACCACATTTGCAGGGTCCTCCGAGCAGATGAAGTCCAGCGTGCGGAAAACAATGTTCTCCTTGCCGGACATAACCTGCACGACATACCATTTTGTTTTTATGTCTTCGATTTCTTCCATCAAACAAGATTCCCTTTTCTTTATCGCTTCACTTTCCAGGCTCTGCGCCTCTATAGCATAGCGGCAAAGAACATAACCCCGATGAATCTCACTTTCGACTGACCAACAGTCGCGCCAATCTTACAGTCCAGAGGTAATAAAGCGCACAGCAACACCACAAATCCAATCCACGACGAGAACAAAGACCGTCATCAGCACCATCGAGGAAATGACAACCACAGTGGATTCATAAAGCTCGCTTCCAGTTGGCCATGTACATTTCTTCAACTGATCAACAGTCTCGTCGTAGTACTTTTGTATAGCTGCTATCGGATTGATCATTACTCTACTCGCTTAATCGCACCATTTTTAGGTCGATTCCTTTCACAGACATAAAAATGGCAGGTGAGGCAGGCTTCGAACCTACGACCTGCGGTTTTGGAGACCACCGCTCTACCAACTGAGCTACTCACCTGCTGAAAAACCAGCTTAAATCCCCGAGGGGACACTGTAACCAAACACTAACGCGTTTCCCTGTGAACCGTCACCTTTTTGTCGAAGGGGCAATACTTCTTCTTCTCAAGGCGGCCAGGTGTGTTGCGCTTGTTCTTGGTTGTTGTATAATTACGGCGCTTGCACTCTGTGCAGGCCAATATGACTATTTCGCGCGGCATTGTCTTACCTCGTATGCCTGGAGCACCGCAGCCTGTTGGCTGCGGTGGCTCTTCGGCGTATCAACTTACTCAATGATGTCGGCAACACGGCCAGATGCAACGGTGTGACCGCCTTCGCGGATGGCGAAGCGGAGACCCTTCTCCATGGCAACCGGAACAATCAGCTCGACAGTCATGCTGACGTGGTCGCCAGGCATAACCATTTCGGTGCCTTCGGGAAGCGCGCAGCTGCCAGTCACGTCGGTGGTACGGAAGTAGAACTGCGGACGATAGCCGTTCATGAACGGGGTATGGCGGCCGCCTTCTTCCTTGGTCAGGACGTAGATTTCGCAGGTGAACTTGTGGTGCGGGGTGATGGTGCCGGGCTTGGCAAGAACCTGACCGCGCTCAACGTCTTCCTTCTTGATACCACGGAGCAGAGTACCGATGTTATCACCAGCCTGGCCCTGGTCGAGCAGCTTGTGGAACATTTCAACGCCCGTGACGGTCGTCTTGGTGGTCTCTTTGATACCGACGATTTCCATTTCATCGCCGACCTTCACAACACCACGCTCGACACGGCCCGTAACAACGGTACCGCGGCCTTCAATGGAGAAGACGTCTTCGATGGGCATCAGGAAGGGCTGGTCGAGAGGACGGACGGGTTCGGGGATGAAGTTGTCAACGGCGTCCATCAGCTCGGCGATGCACTTGCACTCTTCGCAGTCGGGACCTTTGCCGGCGGCGAGGGCTTCGCCAGCCTTCAGGGCGGAACCACGGATGATCGGGGTGTCGTCGCCAGGGAACTCGTACTTGTTGAGGAGCTCGCGGACTTCCATGTCAACGAGGTCGAGCAGCTCGGGGTCGTCAACCTGGTCGATCTTGTTCATGAAGACGACGATGGCGGGAACGCCGACCTGGCGGGCCAGGAGGACGTGCTCGGAGGTCTGGGCCATAACACCGTCAGTGGCGGCAACGAGGAGGATTGCTCCGTCCATCTGGGCTGCGCCAGTGATCATGTTCTTGATATAGTCGGCGTGCCCGGGGCAGTCAACGTGTGCATAGTGGCGCTTGGCAGTCTGGTATTCGACGTGTGCGGTGTTGATGGTGATACCGCGGGCCTTTTCTTCGGGGGCGCTGTCGATTTCGGAATAGCTCTTGATATCGCCGCCGAACAGGAGGGACTGGCGGTTGGTGATTGCCGCGGTCAAAGTGGTTTTGCCGTGGTCAACGTGACCGATGGTACCGATGTTCACGTGGGGTTTGTCACGTTTGAAGACTTCTTTAGCCATAGTTGGGCTCCTTCTCCGTTGTTGGATTTCGCATTGTCTGGCTTGGCAATGCTTCTGTTGTTGTGGATATATGAAATATTACAAATTACTTTTGATCGGCAACTTTCGGCCAGCTTGTGCTTGGCTTTGCGATATGCGCTATAACTCTTTCATTCAAAATAAGATGGAGCCTACGATCGGAATTGAACCGATGACCTCATCCTTACCAAGGATGCGCTCTACCAACTGAGCTACGTAGGCGTCAACGAATTCTGAATGTCTTGCGCGGTGATTGCAAATAGGGAGGCGTGAAATGCGACCTGCATATTTTACCACCGATTAAACAATCGCCATATAATATATCGCAAAATCCGATTTTGTCAAAGCCGTTTGTCGTTTTTTTTCGTTTTTTTACCGAATTGTCTCATTTTTCATCGGCAAACAATGGTAAAAACGGCAAAGGATTGTGTTTTGAAAGGAAAGGCGACGGGGGCCCTATCCACCCGTCGCCTGGGGGAATCAAGTCAGTTCAAGACTTATTTGTCCTCTTTCTTTTCGCCTTCGGCGGCTTTGTTCAGGGCGTCGTCAAAGACACCGTTGAAACCAGCGGGGGCGGAGTCGGAGGAGCCTGAAACGGGGCTGTCCGCGTCGCGGAGGCTCAGGCCGATGCGCTTCTCTTCAGTGTTGATGTTCTTGACGCGGCACTTCACGATGCTGCCGACGGTGACGACGTCCTTGGCCTTGTTGACGTGCTCGTTGCTCAGCTCGGAGATGTGGATAAGGCCGTCGATGCCGCCTTCCAGCTCGACGAATGCGCCGAAGGATGCGGTCTTGGTGACCTTGCCTTCCACGATGTCGCCGACCTTGTAACGGTCCTGGATGGTCTGCCACGGGTCGTCGCCCAACAGCTTCATGCTGAGGCTGATGCGCTGGTTCTGCGCATCGATGTCAACGATGACGGCCTCGACTTCCTGGCCCTTCTGCAGGACTTCGCTGGGATGGTTGATCTTGCGGATCCAGCTCATGTCGGAGACGTGGATCATGCCGTCGATGTCGTCCTGGATCTGGACGAAGGCGCCGTAGCCAGTCATGTTGCGGACCTTGCCCTTGATGCGGGTGCCCTTCGGGTACTTCTCCTTGATGACTTCCCACGGGTTGGGCTGCGTCTGGCGCAGGCCTAGGCTGATCTTCTTGTCAGCCTTGTTGACATCGAGAACGATGGCCTCGACCTCGTCGCCTTCCTGGACGATGTCGCTGGCGCGGTTGACCTTCTTGGTCCAGGACATTTCGGAGACGTGGATAAGGCCTTCGATGCCCTGTTCGAGTTCAACGAATGCGCCGTAGGGCATGACGTTGACGACCTTGCCCTTGACCCTGGTGCCCTTCGGGTACTTGACGTCAACGGTATCCCACGGGTTGCCGTCCTTCTGCTTGAGGCCGAGGGAGACGCGCTTGCGTTCGCGATCGACGTCGAGGACCATGACCTCGATCTCCTCGCCCTGCTTGACGACTTCGCTGGGATGGGTGATGCGGCCCCAGCTCATGTCGGTGATATGGAGCAGACCGTCCATGCCATTGAGGTCAACGAATGCGCCGAAGTCGGTGATGTTCTTCACGATACCGCGGCGGATCTGGCCCTTTTCGAGCTCGCCCAGCAAGGAGTCGCGCTGCTGGTCTCTCTTGCCTTCGAGGATTTCGCGGCGGCTGAGGACGATGTTCCTGCGCTCAACATTGATCTTGAGGATCTTGAAGTCCTCTTCCTTGCCGATATAGTCATCGAGGTTGCGGACAGGGCCCAGGTCAACCTGCGAGCCAGGGAGGAACGCCTCGACACCGCCGACATCGACGATGAGGCCGCCCTTGACACGCTGCTTGATGACACCGTGGATCATGCCGCCTTCCTGGTTGTTGTTGACGATGTTGTCCCAGATTTTCTGGACTTCGGCCTTCCCGATGCTGACATGGAGGCCGCTGTCGTCGTCTTCGTTCTGCTCGATATAGACATCGAGATCCTGGCCTTCGACGATGTTGTCCCAGTTCGGAACATCAGCCATCGCCACAAAAGGCTCCGCCTTGTACTTGATGTCAAGATAAAGGCCCTTGTCCGTCTTTTTTGCGACGCGTGCCGTGATGATTTGACCATCGGTGAATCTCTGTGCGCTTTCATCCTGACCGCTCATCAGAGCTTCCATCGAGGGCATGTTGTCAATGTCGCAAAACTGTTTTGTACTCATGTTGGTTGGTTGTTTTTTGGTTAGTGGATTGTTTCTTTTTTCTTCGGCCTGGTAGCCATCCAGGCATAATTCACCATTGCGGAACTCTATAATATATTGGAATAATTTATATTTGCAAACGCTTTTTTTTAAAAAAAGATGATTTAGCGAGGAATATGGTGAACCTCGTACAAGGGGCAGTTTCACGCTCCCAGAAACTACCCCTCAAGGTTGCGTATAGGGAGAAATCATGCTATATTAGGTCGCAAAAAACAAATTCTTTCCACAATCCCATCGCTCATTATGAAACTCACCACACTGCTCTCCCTTTTTACCGCGTTCATCTGCCTGGCCGCCGAACCTACACTGCACCTGAAGTTTCAACTAACTCCCCAGACGCTGACCGTCGGCAAGAAGACCATCGAGGTCCCAGCGGGGGACGCCGAGGGGTGGTGCGCCTTCGGGAAACGGGGCCTCGCCCTGCCCGCCGCGCCCCTCGTCGGCAAAAGCGGCACCATCGTCGCGCGCTTCCGCATGGAGAAGCCGACGGCGGACGTCAACCTTCCGCGCGTCATCTTCAACCTGCGCTGTTTCTCCAGGCTGATAACGGGCGTCTGCCATATCCCGAACCAGGGCAACTGCCTCACCTACCAATTCGGTGACAACACCACCGCCCCGCAGACCTACCTCAAGCCGAAGCCTGCGTTCACCTACGGCCAGCCACACACATGCGCCATTACCTGGGACGGCACACGTGTCCTTTTCTACCTGGACGGTCTCCTTCATGGTGACTACTCGCAAAGCGTGCAAATGGAAAAGCTGGACAGGATTGTCATCGCCCACGATGCGGACCGCTGGTACAAGTCCGTACCCGTCTCGCAGGATGACTTCCAGATGAAAGAACTCATCACCTATAACGAGGCGCTTGCGCCGTTGGAAGTCGCCAAGGCCTCGGGGACATCCCTCACGCCCCCCTCCTCCGCCATGGACGGCTGCCTCACAATCCCCCTGCGCACTGAAGCCCCTTCGCTGGACGCCAAGCTGGACGACGCCGTCTGGTCCCGCGCAGCCACCATCCCAGAGCTGGAGGCCGTCAAATCGCGCTTCCAAGGCTATGATTCCCCCGCCAGTCGCCTCGCCTTCACCGCCACCGACACGCATCTCCACGTCGCCTTCGAGTACGCCTTCCCCGCCGGCAACGCCGTGGAAGCGGGGCAGCTCCGCACACCTGCGCTGGAGCCAGAGGTCTGGGGCAGCGAATCATGGGAGTTCTACCTGAAGCTCAACGGCCACCTCTACCGATTCGCGGGAAACGCCGCTGGCGGATACACCGAAGGCGTTGACATGGAAAACAAATGGAACCCCGAATGGAGCTATGTCAGCCATCTCGCCATGCTCATTGACAACTCCCAAGTCTGGCGCGGTGAAATCGCCATCCCATGGAGCACATTGGACTTGAAAGGCGCCCCCGCAGAACCCTTCCAGCTCAACTGGTGCCGCAGCTGGTTCATCGCAGACTACACAGCCCCCTCCGCCCTGTACGGCACAGGGCTCTACCGCGACCCCAGCCGTTTCCTGACAGTCCGCATTTCGCCACAAGCGGCTGTTTTCCAGCAGGATGAACGACCGAATCCCACAACAGGAACCCTTCGCCAAACGGGCCGCATCCACGCCCCTCAGAACACGAAAATCGAGTACGACGTTTCCGTGATGCGTCAGGACGGCACCGCCGCTCCCAAAACCGTCTTCAACAAGACGCTCACAATCGACAACGAAGGAAGCGCCTCTCTGGCACTGGACACTCCCCTGCCCTCCCCCTTGTATGACCTCGTGCGCTATACCCTGCTCATGGACGGCAAGCCCCAGATGCGCATCTACGCACCCTACCGCTACAAGCCCATTCCGATGGAGGCCAAGCCCCTCTATCTCAGCGGCAAAATCGACGTCAAGCTGAACCTTGGCCTGATGGGTGTCACCGCGAAGGACAACGCTGCCCTCTGCCTTGTATCACCGCAGGGGAAGGAGCTGGCGCGGGTGCCCGTGAACGGCGAGCTCCTCGCCCTCCCCTTCGATTCCGCGCTACCAAAGGGGAGCTATGCCGTCAAGGTCGTCTCCGCCGACAAGGAGCTGGCAGCCCTGGCACTGGACTACCCAGGCCTGGGGAGCTGGCATAGCGCCACCTACAATCCCGATGTGGTGCTGCCACCCGTCACCCCCATGCAGAGCAACAAGAAGGAGGGGGCCTACTCCCTCTGGGGACGCACCTACCGCTATGGCAACGCGCACTTCCCCCAGCAAATCCTCTCGCAGGAGGAACCTCTGCTTTCCGCACCCGTGCAGCTAGTCGCCAACGGCAAGCCATTGGGCGAAAAGGCAGCCACCGCCGCATTCAAGGCGTCCCCGGCCACCGCCACTTTCACCACAAGCTCCAATGACGCGCTCTGCGAAATGACCAGCCGCGCCGAGGTCAATTACGATGGCGTGACCTACCACCACATTCGCCTTGTGGCACGTGAACAACTGAGCAACCTGCACCTCGAACTGCCGCTCTCGCCCGACCAGATGCGCTTCCTGCACGCCGCCATCGGCGGCGGCTGGGGCCGCAAGCAGACCATCACCATCCCCGACGGCACCACCGCCCTCCCCTTCTACCCAGTTCTCTGGCTGGGGATGCAGGAGCGGGGGCTCTGCTTCTTCACCCAGCACCACCACGACTGGACTGGCGACAAAAAACGCGTCATGGTCGTCGAGAAGAGCAACGGCAAGGCGTTTGTCCACATCAACCTGCGCAAGGAGCTGAAGGCGGGCGAGACCTTCGAGTTCGAATTCGGCCTTCAGGCGACTCCAATCCGCCCCCTGCCCAAGGACTACCCGATGAACACCGTCGATTACTACCACACGCCGCTGATGAACCGCCCCGAAGCGCGCTATCCCGTGAACGCCATCACCATCAACGGCGACTGGCCCCATGAATACGAGGCCTTCTTCGCCGACCTCCCCTCCCTGGAGGCCCCCTCCATGGACGGCTATTATAAAAAGAGCCTCGCCGTGCGCGAGAAGGTCCGTAACCGCGCCATTATCTACATGGACGCCATGATGCTCAACGACCGCTACCCCGACGTCGCTGCATTCCGCCCCGAGTGGCAGCAGGTTCCCACCACCAACCTGGACTATACCATTGATGGCCGCAAGTATCAGGTCTTCTCCTGCTGCCCCGCCACCGACGCCAACGCCTATTTTGTCGAGAAAGCCGCCAGCGTGCTCAAGCGCTACAAGTTCGATGGTCTCTACTTCGACTTCGGTTTGAATGGTGTCTGCAACAACCAGCTGCATGGCCACCAGGAGTTCTGGCCACTGCTGGGGATGCGCGAATTCTACCGCCGCATCGCCCTTGCCGAGGTGGAGAACGGCATAGCGGAGCCCATCATCGTCCTCCACAACACCGATTTCGTCATGCCGCCCGTGGTCAGCTTCGCGACGCATCTGCTGAATGGGGAGCACATCCGCCAGCACTCCAGCACCATCATGCACAACGGCAAGGACATCCAGGACACCTATGGGCTGGAAATGTTCGCCGCCGAGCTATCCACCCTGCCCTTCGGACTCACCAGCGCCATCTACCAGGCGAACGACTATCTCCTTCCCGAGTTCGGCGGTGGAAAGGAGGAGCACGACCTCTACAAGTTCCGCATCACCAAGGCGTTCCTGGCGGGTTCCCTCGCCCACAACTCCATGCTGAGCCCCCTGCGCTGCCACTACGGCATCTTCGACAAGCTCTTCCGCGTCTATGAACGCTTCGACGTGCCGTCTGCCCGCTTCACGGGCTACTGGCGGAAACCCGCCACTGTCGAGGGTGCGCAGAACATCTACGTCAGCTGCTATACATCGCCCGACGGCAAGCGGCTGCTGGCGGTCATCAGCCACATCGGCAAGGAGCACCTCGACCAGGAGTTCACCGTCACCTTCAACCCAGCCATCCTCGGGCTGACTGCAAAGCCCACCACGGCCCTCGACACCCTGCCTGCACCAGACCCCGACTACGACACGCTCCTGCCCACGCGAAACCGCCTCAAAATCCACTACACGCGCGTGCCGCTCAAGCTGGGCGACTTCGGCAGCCGCATCATCTCCTATGACAGCTCGACGCTGCAGCTGAAGTTCCACCTGGACTTCCACTCCTTCGCCATCGTCGAACTCAAGTGAAGTGGTTAGTGGTTAGTGGGTAGTGGTTAGTGGGTAGTGGGTAGTGGGTAGTGGGTAGTGGTTAGTGGGTAGTGGTTAGTGGGACGTGGGTAGGGGTTA
>JAFTAC010000294.1 GCA_017458805.1 Victivallales bacterium
ACGCGCAACCTCCTCGTCCAGCTCCTTGTCCAGGCGATAGACATCGACTGGCAGGTCCTCCTTCGCCAGCTTCATCTGAGCCAGCACCTGGTTGGTGAAGGAGCAGCTCATCACGAAGCTTGGATGCCCTGTGGCGCACCCGAGGTTGACCAGGCGGCCCGCCGCCAGCAGGATGATGCAGTGTCCGTCAGGATAGACGTACTTGTCAACCTGCGGCTTGACGGGTATGTGCTTGATACCTGGCGTGGCCTTCATGGCCGCCACCTGGATTTCGTCGTCAAAGTGGCCGATGTTGCAGACTATCGCGCAGTCCTTCATCTGCGCGATGTGTTCGGCGGTGATGATGTCGCAGTTGCCCGTGCAGGTGACAAAGAGGTCCGCCGTGGAGACCACGTCCTCCAGCGTGACGACCTGGTAGCCCTCCATCGCCGCCTGGAGCGCGCAGATCGGGTCCACCTCGGTCACGACAACCCGTGCGCCGAAGCCGCGCAGGGACTGCGCACACCCCTTGCCCACATCGCCATAGCCGCAGACAACGCACATCTTGCCCGCCAGCATGACATCCGTCGCGCGCTTGATGCCATCCACCAGCGATTCACGGCAGCCGTACAAGTTGTCGAACTTGGACTTGGTGACGGAGTCGTTGACATTGATGGCGGGCACAAGCAGCTTCCCCGCCGCATTGCGCTGGTAGAGGCGGTGTACGCCCGTGGTTGTCTCCTCGGAGACGCCACGCCACTCCTTGATGGCGCGCCCCCATTTGCCAGGCTCCTCCACAAGCACCTTCTTGAGGCACTTGCAGAGTTCGACCTCGTCTTCGCTGGCGTCAGACGTGGTCTCCAGCACCGAGGCGTCCTTTTCGGCTGCATAGCCCAAGTGGAGCATCAGCGTGGCGTCGCCACCGTCATCGACAACCAGGTTGGGACCAAGGCCACCAGGGAAGGTCAACGCCTGCCGCGTACACGCCCAGTATTCCTCCAGCGTCTCGCCCTTCCAGGCGAACACTGGCACGCCCGTGGCGGCAATCGCCGCAGCGGCGGAATCGCGCGTGGAGTAAATGTTGCAGGAGCACCAGCGCACCTGCGCCCCCAGGGCCACCAGCGTCTCGATGAGCACGGCTGTCTCGGTTGTCATGTGGAGGCTGCCCATGATGCGCATTCCCTTCAGCGGCTGCGACGGCCCGTATTTCTCCCGAACCGCCATCAGCCCAGGCATCTCCTTCTCTGAAAGCACTATCTCCTGGCGGCCAACTTCAGCCAACCCTGGATCCGCTATCCAATAGTTCTCTGTCTTTACGATATTCATCTTGTCACTCCTTAAAAGATTTTCTAGAGATTCTAGCCCAGCCACTCCTGCCGCAGTCTATTCCAGGTTGCCTCGGGCAAAACCGAACCTGTCACCTGCACGACCTCTGCGCTGACCGCCGCCCCCAGGCTCGCCGCCTTCTCCAACGGCCACCCAGCCAGATAACCGCGCAAGAAGCCCGCAGCCCAGAGGTCGCCAGCCGCCGTCGTATCAACTGCACGCACCTTCTTTGCAGGGACGCGCACTACAGGGCCTCCGTCCTGGCAAAGCAGCACACCGCGCTCCCCCATCTTCACGATGGGGAGGCCACACAGCCGCCCCATGAACGCCAGCGCCTTCTCGGGCGACTCCTCGCCACTCAGTTCCTGTGCCTCGCGCTCATTGGCATAGAGCGCATAGACGTGCCGCTGGATGAACTCCAGCAAGAAATCACGATGCTCCCGCACGAGTTCAGGCGCAGCCAGGTCGAAATGCATCTCCAAGTGCAGTTCGTCGGCCAGCTCCGCCGTCCGCGCAAGCAATTCGTGGTGGCGCAGGCTGTACCCCTCGACGCACAGATGCGTTGCACCCGCAAGCTCCTCGCGCCGCACATCGTCCGCCCCCATGGCCCCATCCGCACCAAGGCATGTCCGCATCGTGCGTTCGGAATCAGGGGTAATCAGGGAGAGGCACCTCCCCGTCGGCAGATGCTCATCCACCTTGAAGCAGGCGGTATCGACACCTGCTTCTTGCAAGGCGCGGCGAAAGAACTCCCCTGCACTGTCGCGTCCAATTCGACATATAAACCCGCTCGGCATCCCCAAATGCGCCAGAGCCACCAGTGTGTTGGCGGTGGATCCGCCCTGGATGCGGCTGCCTGTATCAGGAAGCCGCTTCAGCAATGCGTCAAGGTCGTCGGGGGCAATCTGCTCCGTGCCCCCCTTGCCGCCGTGTATGGTGCCCAGCAGCTCGTCCGAGACGTAGTAGAGCAGGTCCACCAGACCCGAGCCAACCCCGATGATGCGGACAGATTCCATAGCTGCCTACTTCGTCGCGGCAGCCTGCGCCTCTAGCGCAAGGCGGTGCTTCTCCAGCACGTCGGCGGTGTCCGAGTGGCACTCCGCCTCCTTGCCGTTGATGTCCGCCAGGAAATCCGCCAGATAGTCCTCGTGCTCCGTGATTTCTGCGGGAATCATCTGCGGCTCTGCATCACCGTCCGTCACCAGCATCACGTTGGGATCGCCGTTCTGCGATTCAATGATGCCCTTGTCGCCTGCGATGGTGCAACGCCAGTACTGCTTGACGGAATAGCCGAGCTTGGAGGGCGCCAGGTAGGAGACGTCGGCGAAGACGCCGCACCCGTTGTCCAGCTTCAGCATGAACTGTGCGCAGTCCTCGAACCACGGATAGTCCTTGGCCTTGCCGTTCCAGGAACGCGCTGAGACCACCTCGCTGATGGCGTGCCCCGACAGCCATGCCGCCACATCGAACACATGCACGCCGATGTCGATGATGGTGCCGCCGTGGCACCCAGGCATGAAGAACCACTGCGGGCGGCTCCCGATGTTCAGCGGATGCATCCCCGTGATGATGATGGAGTGGGGCTCGCCGATGAGACCGTCGTTGACCAGCCGCCGCATCGTCTGGTAGGTGGCCGTGTCGCGCATGGTGAACATGCAGCCAACCTTCAGGCGCTTCTGTTCCGCCAGCTCCTTGATTTGCTTGAGTTCGTCAAGGCTCGTGCAGAGCGGCTTGTCCGCAATCACGTGCTTACCCGCCTTCAATGCCTGTATAGCCAGGTAGCCGCGGCGCCCGAAGTAGTCGCCGACGGCAACCGCGTCGCACTCCACCTCCGCCAGCATCTTGCTGAAACAGCTGTGCGTAACCGCCACCTTGCCGCCAGCAACCAGCTTTTCGCGGGTATCCGCATCCTCCTCGCACGCACCGACTATCGTCACGCCCGGATTGGTTTTGGCC
>JAFTAC010000295.1 GCA_017458805.1 Victivallales bacterium
CCGCTTAAAAGCGGCACTTCGCATCTGTGTAATTTGTGTAATCTGTGGTAAAAAAACTACCCTTATGGGGAACAGAGCTTTGTGTAAAAATTGCTAATTTCTAATTGCTAATAGCTAATTTTTTGGGGGGATTATTCGCGGATTTCGATGGCGGCGACCTCGTTCCAGTCGTTGATTTTGACCTCGACAGTCCAGTCGCCAGGCTTGCCAGTCACCTTGAAGGCGCGGGTATCCTTGACTTGCAGGCTGTGGTCGTTGAAGTGGGCCACGGCGGGCTCCTTGGCGCCGCCGACCTTGTAGGTGCCAGAGACGCACACCACGGTGCGCTCCTTGCCCACTAGCACGCCTTCGCCCAGCTTGACAGGCGTGAAGGGGAACAACCAGTTGGCGACTTCAAAACCGCCCGCGTTGGGGCCGCTGGTGGGGATGTTCGTGCCGTAGTAGTATGGAAGAACGCCGTTGCGCAGGGCGATGATGATGCCCTTTGTGAGGACGCGCGCCATGAGGGCCTGGTCACTGGTGTGCCTGCCAGGGCGGAGGTTCAGGATGATGGGCGAGGCAAGGTGCCCCATGGCCTGGTAGCGCATTTCCGGGGGCTTCTTGTCGAGGAATGAAATTGGATTGCACACGTCGTTCTCCATCTCCGCAAAGCTCAGACGGCCCGTGTTCTGCTCCTCGCGGGTGACGGGATGGCCGTTTGTGAGACCCTGTCCGCCACGGGAGGTCACCTTCTTGACGATTTCCATTCTGGCGGTGGCGCCTGTAATCGCGTAGTTGTAGATTTTCGAGGTGATTTTGCCTGTCTTGTCCATCGTGATGCTGTAGCCGTCCCATCTGTCATAGCTCACGCCGTCGCGCAGGGTGGGGTTGAACTGGTCGATGTAGATGCCGTCGAAGCCGACTTCATTGATCACGTAGTCAATCTGCTCCAGCATCTGCTTGTAGCGGGCGTTGCCCATCTCGGGCTGGGGCATGAGGTTGATCCACGGCATCTTCTGATAGACGTAGTGTGTGTCGATCATCACATTGCCGTCCTTGTCGTGCAGGAGGGAGTCCCGCAGGAACGTGGCGGCGTTGAGTTTTTTGGAGAGCTCGGGGGTGAGATACTGCCCGTAGCGCGTCTTGGGATTCTTGCGGTCACCGTATGTGAGGGGCAGCTCGTTACCCCAGGGGACGGTCGTCGAGTCGAAGTTGACAAGGTTGGTCTCAAGCAGCGCCATGAGCTTGATGCCAGGGAACTTGGTGCGCAGATCGTTCATTTTCTTCGTTACCAGTTCCTTGTATTGATCACGCGTGTAGGGCAGACCGTCGGCGTACTCGAACCAGGGTGTCACGGATGCAAATTGAAGCTTCAGGCCAGGCAGGTCCTGGGCGCTGATGAGATAGGGGCCTGGCACGGTGACGTTCACCTTCCAGTCCTCACGTATCCTGTTCACGAGGTCGAAATAGCCGTTTTCAGGGGCGTTCAAGGGATAGATGCTCCACTCGACCTTGATGCTTTTGCCCTTTGGAACACCCACGCCCTTGGAGGCGAATAGCAGCTTATTGCCCAAAACCTTCATCTCAAGCAGGACGCGGCTCACCGTATCCTCCACGACAAAGCCAGCGGCACCTTGTTTGCCCGCGAAGTAAGCCGTTGGGTTCGTCATGGCCATGTTGGAATTGTCGGTCGCCTGCAACAGCGTCATTCCTGAAATGCGCCACATTGCGGGCATTATGCCGTTCAGGGAGATCTCGTTGACCCATTTGAGGCCGATGTCGTCTCCACTGGTGTTCTCGATTTCATCCACGACATTGACCTTGTGGCCTGCCAGGGAAACAGTGCGTTGAAGCGTAATGTTGTTGGCCTTCATCGTGACCAATATGTCGTGGTTGCCGTTTTGCTTCACGCTGGTCACGACGTTCTTCGCATTATCCTTCGGCTCATCGACACCAAGCCTGTTGAACTTCATCTCGGGGGTTGCGGCGTAGCTGAAGGCGGACTCCACGTAAATCTTCTCGCCGTCAACCGCCAGCTCCATCCCGCCAAAATCGGAGACACCCAGCGTATAGCCCTTGCCCTTCAGACTTGCCTTCATATTGATGCTGTCGAAGCGCATCAGTTTCATGCGGGCAAGCTCCGCCATCCTTGAGACAGGCACATAGCCAATCTCGATGTCCTTGACAAGCAGCGGGCAGTCTGCGATACGTTTGGGCAGGGCGTTGACGAAGCGCAGGCGGTTTGGAGCGTCGTTTTCGATGCGGTCATCCGCGCCAATGATGCGTTTGCTCACCAGGTCCTCGATGTCGAAGTAATAGACGTAGGGGTGGGACCTGTCAACGATTCTGCCGTCCATATCTTCGGTGTCGGCTGGGGCGAAGAGCGTCATGAAGAGGGAGTGGCCAGCGTTTTTCCAGTACGACACATTGGGTTCCTGTGGTCTGGTTGTGGCCATTGAAAAGCCGCGCAGAAGCAGTCTGGGGGTGTTCTCCTTTGTGCTGCTGCCCAGCTCGGTGCCGTTGAGCTCGATGGCTGCCCATGGATTCCAGCCGCCAAACCCTTTGGTCACCAGACGGAGATTCAGCTTCAGCACAGCCCGCATGCCCTTCTTGGTTTCCAGGGCAGGGAGCGTCACATAGTCGGAGGTTGCGTCTGGATCGCCGCCAGGCACCAGCACCTCCTTGCCGTACTTCAGGACGGGGGTGAAAGGGACGGGCTCCGCGCAGAAGCCATCAACGACCATGAGGAGAAGGGCTACGAAAAGAAACAGTTTTTTTGAGAGTGTCATTGTGAGGTTCCTAATGGGACAGATGGGACGGATGGGACGGATGGGACGGATGGGACGGATGGGACGGATGGGACGGATGGGACGGATGGGACGGATGGGACGGATGGGACGGAGATAAATGAAGCCGTCATTACCCCCGTGTTGCGCTAATGCGCTTGCCGCCTGGAAGGGCGATGTTCTCGAAGGAGACGTCATGCCACTTGGCGGGCATGCCAGGGAAGTAGCGGATGGCCTCGTAGCGGGTGTCGGCGCACATTTCGAGGAAGGCGGAGATGAAGCCGCCAGTGCCGTCCATCTGCATCACCTCGTTCTCGTCCTTTGGCTTGTCAATGTCGTGGCGGCGATGGGCGATGAGGCTGCGGCAGCGCGGCAGATAGACGGTGGCGAGCCCCTCGTTGAGGAAAATCTCCTTCCAGAGGGTGAAAAGCTGCATCGGGGCCTCGTTCAGGCCGACGCGCGAGTAGATGATGGCGGCCCAGGGGATGCACCACTCGCTCCATTTGCCGATGCCCATGGAAATCCAGTGGTCGATGGAGTTGTCAACGATGCGCTGGATTTCTGGCGATGGGTGTTCGGGGAGGGAATCGAAGGGCCAGATGCAGCCCAGGTGGGAGTGGTGGCGGTGGCAGGTGGCCAGGTCCTGGCCCTCCCAGATGGCGATGCGCGGCTCCATCTTGCCAGTGTAGCTGTCGTAACCTGGCACGGTGGTGAACTCAGGCACCTTTTCCAATATCGCATACCACTTGGGCTCTGGCTCGCGCTTCAGGACAGCGCTGCACTCGATGAGGATTTTGGCGAGCTTGCGCACGGCGGCCAGCTGGTAGGAGGGGTTGCGCCCCGCCACGTAGCCCATGTCCAGGTTGGAGGTGGCATATTCGGCGGAGATGGCCACGGGGATGTTGAAGCCGTCGTCCAGCATCGCCTCATAGACGCGCATTACGCCGTGTATGAAGGGGTAGGCGCGGTCGCGCAGGAACTGCACGTCGCCCGTGTAGCGGTAGTAGTCGTAGTAGAGCAGGGCGGTCCAGGCGCCGCATGCGGGGTCGAGGGCGGAGCCCGCCATGACTCCGCCGCACTGGAAGCCGCGGTCATCCACGGCGTGCAGGAGGTGGAGACCGTCGTCGATGCCGAACATCACCTTGGCATTGTGGCGCATCGTCTCCTGGTAGGAGGGGGATTCGAGCAGGTCAAAGAGGGGAAGAAGATGCTCTGGCGCGCCGAGGGCGCAGAGGGAGCCGTAAATCATCTGCATGTTCACATTGAAGTGGTAGTCGCCGCTCCATTGTGCATGCTGGTACTCCTCGTGCCAGGGGCCTTGCAGGCCGCCTGCCATGCCGAAGGGAATCGTGCCTGCCGCCAGCTTATAGACGCAGAAGTCGAAGAACTCCTGCCAGAAGGGGTCTGGCACGTGTATTCTGGCGCGCTTCGCCTGGAACTTGCTCCAGAACGCGCGGTTGAAGGCGCGGATGGCGTCTGCGTCGAGGGGCGGGCACTCCTTACCCGCGAAGAGGCGGTAGCCGCCATTTACGCGGATGCAGCGGACTGTCAGCGGCTTGTCTTCGGGATTCGGGCAGGTGATGGTCCAGCCGTCAGGCAGCATTTCAGGTGGCTGGAAGGCGTATTTGGAGAGCCATTCGCGGCTCTTGTGAAAATCCCAGCTGGGCTTCATTTCAATGTGCTGGACGGTGTTTGCGGGGTCGTCAATCAGCAGTACATCCTGCTTGAGGGCGAGCTCAAGTGTGAGCTTCGCACCGCTGTTCAGGCGTATCGTAAGGGCTCCCGTGTCGTAGTCCAGATCGCCCTTTTCGGGGCGGACGCCCTCCGCAAACACCAGCTCGAAGCGCCCCACGGGAACGCGCTGTGGCTTGAAAGCGTCATTCGAGAGTTTCCTGCGCACAAAGAGGTCGTTCAGGGCAGGCGTGCAGCCATGCTCCTTGGCGAACTGCACCATCTTCGCATAGCTGGTGCCCTCCTCTATGACCTCGCCATTGCGGTGGTCCCAGAAGGCGTTGTGGTTCACGGTGATGGCCAGCGTCTCCTTGCCCCAGACAAGAAGCCCGAGGTAGCCGTTTGCCATCGGCACGCCGCAGTGCGGGCGTTCCAGCGGAAATGTGATGGTGTAGTGCATGGCTTTTTCCTTTCCTGGCGCTGAAGCGCCAGGCACAGAACAGGTTATAGAGCTGTGACCCAGGCCGACACGGCCTGGCTACGGCGCACCAGGCGCAGAACAGGTGCTTGTCCTGTGCGCGGCGCTTTAGCGGCGCGGAAAACCAGGCCGATAACGGCCTGGCTACCCCTGCTAGCCGATGGGGGTGCCTTCGGGGATTTCGCCATCGACGGTGAGGAGGCGCAGTTCCTTCTTGCGCTTGGCGGCGAGAAGCATTCCGAAGGATTCGACGCCGCAGAGTGTGGCGGGCTGCAGGTTCTTGACGATGACGATGGTCTTGCCAGGCAGTTCTTCGGGCTTGTAGAACTTGGCGATGCCTGCGACAATCTGGCGTTCGCCGCCGCAGTTGACCTTCAGCTTGAGGAGCTTGTCAGTGTTCGGGATGGCCTCCGCCTCCATAATCTTCGCGGTGACAAGCTGCAGTTTCGCAAAGTCGGCGACGTCGATGAGTGCGACGTTTTCGGGGGCCTTCTCGGCGGGGGCTGGCTTGGCGGTCTGCTTGGCGGTGTCGGCCTTCTTCTCGATTTTCGCCCAACTGTCCTTCAGACCGACGGTGCGGTTGAAGACGGGGGCGCCTGGCTTGTGGTCGTAGCGGTCCGTGCAGAAGTAGCCCAGACGCTCGAACTGCACGCGCGTTTCAGGCGGCAGGGTCGCCAGTGCGGGCTCCAGACGGCAGTCGCTGATGATTTCGCAGGAGGCGGGGTTGATGGACGCGATGAAGTCGTGCCCTTCCTCCACATCCTCTGGGAACTCCTTGGTGAAAAGGCGGTCGTAGAGGCGCACTTCGGCGCTGATGCTGTCAGCGGCGTTGACCCAGTGGATGGTGCCCTTGATTTTGCGTCCGTCGGTGGGGTTGCCGCCCTTGGTTTCTGGGTCATACGTGCAGTGGACTTCCTTGATGGAGCCGTCGGCGTTCTTGATGACGTCGGTGCATTTGATGATGTATGCCCAGCGGAGGCGCACCTCCTGGCCAGGGGCGAGGCGGTAGTATTTCGGGGGCGGCGTCTCCATGAAGTCGTCCTGCTCGATGAAGATTTCGCGTCCGAAGGTGACCTTGCGGGTGCCCGCCTCGGGGTTTTCGGGGTTGTTGACGGCGTCAAGCGTCTCCGACTGTCCTTCTGGGTAGTTGGTGATGACCAGCTTCAAGGGGCGGAGGACCGCCATGTAGCGGGAAGCGGTCTTGTTGAGTTCATCGCGGATGCAGCTCTCGAAGACGGCCATGTCCGTGAGGCCGTTGAACTTGGTGATGCCCACCTGCTTGATGAAGGCGAGGATGGAGGCGGGGGTGTACCCACGGCGGCGCAGGCCGCAGAGGGTCGGCATGCGTGGGTCGTCCCAGCCGTTCACATAGTGTTCTTCAACCAGACGGCGCAGGCGGCGCTTGCTCATCACCGTGTAGTTCAGGTTCAGGCGCGAGAACTCAATCTGCTGCGGTTTGTGGACGGGCAGCGGCACCAGGAACCAGTTGTAGAGCGGGCGGTGGATCTCGAACTCCAGCGAGCAGAGGGAGTGGGTGATGCCCTCAATGGAATCCTCCAGGCCATGCGCCCAGTCGTACATCGGGTAGATGCACCACTTGTCGCCAGCACGGTGGTGGGACTTGTGGAGGATGCGGTACATGACGGGGTCGCGCAGGTTGATGTTCGGGGAGGCCATGTCGATTTTTGCGCGCAGCACCTTCTCGCCGTCGGCGAACTCG
>JAFTAC010000296.1 GCA_017458805.1 Victivallales bacterium
ACGGAGAACTGTTTGCAAAGGGCGGGATTGACTATCTTGACTTTATCATCATCGGCATCACGCTTCTATACTCCCGCTGCTGAAGCGGCGGGCACGGGACAGCCTTCCGCCGCGCGTGCGCGCGGGCACAGGACAGACCCCGCATCTACCCCTGTCGTCCTTCGATGGCGGAGAGCAAGATGCCCCCTGCAAGGACGAGTTGCGGGAGCAGGGGGCAATTGGGCGGAACAATCACCTTCATCTTGAAAATGAACGGGTTGAAGCATTGGCTGAAGGAGGCGACTGGCGTGTTCTGCGGACCATAGTTGAGGCTGTAGTCCTGTGGAAGCAAGTTGATGATAAAACGTCTGACAAGAGCGAGAAAAAGGCTGTCCTCCTTGATTTCGCCGATTTGGTTGCCTTGCGGGTCGAAGAGAATCCAGTTGTCCCGTACAAGGGACATAATGCCCTTGCGCTGCCAGATGCCAAGGTGCTGGCCTGTGGCCGAATCATACACGTCATAGGAGGCGCTGAAGTCGATGACATGGCGTGCCTGGATGAAAAGCAGCTCCTTGGACATGGATTCATCGGTATAGACGCGGATATCCTCTTTCAGCTTAAAGGCTTTCTGGTTGGAGAAGCCGATAAGCTGTCCCTGAGGGTCGTAGATGTGGAAAGCTGCGCCGAAGAGCTTGAAAAACTTGCGGCGAATCAGATAGGTATAGTCGGACATCTTCTGCTCCTGGATGAAAGTTTCTTTCTACTGAAGCGATTGGGAAAAACGCGATTACTTATTATACTATCATGAAAAGTGTAGCACCTCTACTCTGTGATGTTTTCCGCACGTCGGATGTACATGTCCTGCTCGGACTTGGCCATCTCCGTGAAGCGGACATTCCAGCCGCAGACGCGTATCTGGAGCCCCTTGTACTTTTCAGGGTTCTTCTGGGCTGCTTTTAGTTCCTCTGCATCGAAGATGTTGAAGTGAATGGCGACGCCGTTGCCCGCAAAATAGACGCGGACGAGCTTTCGCCAGGCGGCCAAACCGTCGGCTCCCTTCACAGAGCTGGGGTGCATCATCACGTCAAGCGGGAAGTCTCCAGGGAAGGAGGCTGCGTCTATCGCGAGGGCAGAGCGGATGAGGGCGGTGACGCCATTGATGTCGGCCCCCATGGCGGGTGAAGCGTTCTTGGAGGTTTCCTCACCCGCAAAGCGTCCATCAGGCGTGGCGCCTGTCTTGGCACCCTCGTGGATGAACTGCTTTGCGCAGTGGACGGATGCATGCCATTCGCCGCCACGGGCGTTGGGGCGTCCATTGACATGGCTGCCGATGGTTCGGGAGAGCATCTGGGCGAAGCGGTCAACATGCGCGATGCCATTGCCGTAGCGGTTCTTGAATGAGAGGATTTTGCGGTGGAGCGTGTCGTGTCCTTCCCAGTTGGCGTTCAGGGCGGCTGCCATCTCCTCAAGGGAAAGCTCTTTTTTTGTATAAACCAGCTCTTCGATGACGGAGAGCGCGTCAATGGCCGAGCCGAAGCCAGTCGTGAGGATGCTTGTGACATTAAGGTCACTGCCAGTGGCAAAGGCATCGCGTCCCGTCCGCAGGCTGTTCGGGATGGTGGGCGAGAAGACGTTGGTGGGATTAATCCAGTCAAGGTACTGCTCGAAATCATCGACCACCTTGATGTTGGCGTCGATGATCCAGAAAAGCTCGCGGATATAAAGGCGGTAGAAATCATCGAAGCTCTCCAGGGAAGCTAGGGGCGGGACGGTCACGCCGACGGGCTTGCCACTCTGCTTGTCGATGCCGTTGTTGAAAATCAGCTCGAAGGGCTTGAGCATGTTGAGATGGCCGACGCCAGTTCCAATAGAATGAATCTTACCACGGCAGCCGAACTCATAGCAGCCAGAGATAAAGCAAGTGCGTGCGTCCTCATCGGTCAGGCCGTGGGAGGTCATGATGTGGCGGATGCCCTCTTCACCGACAAGCACGATGCTCTGGTGCTGGTCGCGAATCAGGGAAAGGACTCTGTCAATGAACTCGTCAGGCGTGTTCTTCGCGATTTTGATTTGGATTTTCGGGGTCGGGAGATGTAGCTTTGCAGCTTCTTCCAGCAACAAGTAGGTCAAATGGTTGATTTGAGTGGAGCCGTCCGCTTTGGTGCCGCCAAAATAGACGGGCTGCCCCCAGTAGTTGTCGATGGAGCCCCACTGCATGAAGAAGTGGTCGAACATCTCCCGCATCTGCTCGTCAGTGAAAGTGCCGTTTTTCAGGTCGCGGTCGTAGAATGGGGTCAGCATCCAGTCCAAGTTGCCGATCGACCGCACCTGCAAGTGGTCGATATGCTCGCTGAAGATGAAATAGAGGTAGATGAGCTGGAGCATGTCAAAGAAGTTTTGCGGCGGACCGTCGTGGAGACGCTGCAGGGAAGCGGCAACGAAATCGCAGCGGTCGTGCCTGTGCATTTTTGCACGGTCGATAAGGCGTTCAAGCATGCGCAGGATGGCCTCGTATGTGATGCGGATGCCCTCGAAATAGGCATCTTTCTTTGCATCCAGCGTGCCGTTTTCACGGTGTTTCTCCCGCCAGTCCATTGCGTTTTTGAGCAAGCCAGGGAAGCCCAGTCGGATGATTTCATCCCATTCGGGCACGGAGTGGTCGAAGTCTATCCAGATGTTGGAGGCACCCGACTGGTTGAGCAACCCCCATAGTTCTCTTTGCGTGATGGGAACTTTCTTCTGCAACTCCTTCAGCAGCGGCGACATGGGGCATGGGCGACGCCTCCAGCACGCGAATGCGGGGAAGAAGTCGTGCGGATCAACCTCAATCTGCAGCTTTTCCGTGAGGAACTCGAAGGCGCGCGCCTTGATGATGGGCGGCGGCGCATCCAGTTCCGCAAAGCGCAGAATCTCCTTTGCTGCTGTATCTTGGTCGATGCCAGTCGAAGGGTCGAACTCAGGCGACTGGAACTTCTTCCAGAGATAGGCTTCATCCTCAGCGTAGGTTCCGAAAATCATCGTTCTGCTCCTGGGGTTATGAGGTAAATACCTCTTACATCTCACTCAAAGGCCGATACATGAAGATGCAAGATTCATCGTAGGCTGGCTTCAGCCTTTGGTGAAGCAAGTCTTCTTCTTTTGGGGTCAGCCGCTTGAAGCCATAGTTTCCGTATGTCTGGATGAGTTTGGGGTATGGCAGGGCATAGAGGTATATCATGTAGATGCCAAGCGTCTTTGCGTGCTCTTTGACAAACGGGACAATTAGCTTGGAAAAAAGCAGATAGCCAAGTCCTCTTGTGTTGTATTTCTGCAAAAACACATTGTTGATGGCAAAGTTGGCCAGCTCTACGCCTGGCATGGTGTCAAAAAACACCTTGCCAGATATGGTCTCTTCATTAACTGAAACAAGACCTGCCTTGAGCGAAAAATAGCCAACCAGTTCGCCAGAGGGTTTGAAACGCACCAAATAAGTACGCATCACACTGGAACGCTCATCCAGCAGGGCATGCTGCTTGAGATACAACTCCAGTCCACGACCTGTTTCTGGGTGAACAATTTCGAATGCCTCAATGTCAGCAAGATCCTGCTTGTTCATACCAAGATGGTGGCATACCAGTTTTTTACTTTTTGGAAGCCGCATCGCGTTCATACTCCTTTGCGATTTCATTTAGGCGTCGTTCCGCACGTGCAGTTTCCCTTTTCAGTATGGTGAGGTCGGCAGGCGGGGAAGTCATAATGGTATGGATAATCATCCTGCCCAGTCCTGGTGGAAGGTCGGTCATGCAGGGTCTGCCGTATCGAATTGGCTTGTCTTTCTTACTCATAATCTTTGTCCTCCTTCGCATTGAATAAGATTGTCTGTTGGTTGTTTCCTAAAGAGGCCGCGTTCCCTCTTAAGATAATGAAAATCAGAGGTTTTTCAAGCGTGAATCACGATATTTGGTATCGCACATCTTCAAAGTCATCCTAAACTACGCCTGTTTAGGAATGACTTCTCGATATGGTTTCTTGACTAGTGTTTAATTGCGTAAGTTTTTTAGTTTATCTGCAATCTGGCTGCCATGCACTTCGCGCTTGCGCCAGACGAACGGACGGGGGTGTTTTGAATACTCCGCAATGTACTCCTCAATGGCTTCCTTAAGCTGGTCCTTG
>JAFTAC010000297.1 GCA_017458805.1 Victivallales bacterium
AGAATCCTGTCTGCGTATGAAGTTTCTGGCAGGAGGGATTGGAATTTCAGCACGAGTCGCCCGCATTTTTCTGTCGGGACGTGGAGCCAGAAGGAGATCGTGTCGTATTTGGACCAGTCTGCAGGGAACTGCTTGCATAAGATGGAAGTGTACATGTCGGGGAACCAGTACTTGCCTGAAACCTTCCCGTCATGCGACAATTCACTGTCGTTGAAGATGTTGACCCATCCGTTGTTGGGATTTTCGAAGTCGCCCAAAAGGTAGGTGCCGTCTGCGCCTTCCAACTGAACCTGGTCGAAATGGAGGGCGGTGCCCGTCTTCATCTCGTGGGGGGCCTCCCAGCAGAAGGAGACGTTGTTGATCCAGTTCCAGCCGTATGGCTTGCCAGCGGTTTTGAAATCACTGCGCTTGACGACGACCTTCTTCCAGCCCGTCCAGTCAAGGGGGATGTTGGCCTGGAAGCGCCCGCCAGGCTGTTCATTCGAACGGCGGAGGGTCTGGGGGGGAAGGCCGCGGGACATGCGGTGTTTGGGGTCGGTGTTCCAGACGGGGTAACTGCGTGTGCGGAGGTGTTCTGCAAGGGCGTGCTTGGCTCCCTTGAGGTCTTTCTTTTCCCAGGCGGCCTTGACAGCGGCCATCTCGGGCAGGTTCAGGTCAAGCAGGTTGTCAAAGAGCTCTTCGTCGGTGATTCTAGGTCCTTTTGCGTTTTCTGCGGCTTCCATTTTGTCATCCTTGAAAAATCTAATGTTGCTGATGCGGAGAACGATGTCTGTCGGTGCGGGGTGATTGTTGCTCCAGTCGTTGTGGAAGATGATGGAGTCGATTTTATTCCAGCCGATTGGATTTCTGGTTCTTGAGCAGGATTTCATGGGGAACGTGACGGTCAGTCGTGCGGCGGGGCGAGGCCTGAAGTTGAACGAGTAGTAGTCCATGCCTGGCTTCGTGTGGTCCTCCGAGCTGAAGATGACCGACGGGTTTCGGGAGAACTCCTTGTTGCTCTCCACCTCAAAGGAGATGTAGTTGCAATCGGAGACATCCAAGTCTATGGTCTTGATGTTTATCTCCCTGGACTTGGAGTAGTCCCAGATAATCGTGTTGTCATCCACCACTTTCACCTGGGGATTCACTTTCAGTTTTGTGAACTGAAGACGTCGTTCCGCCACCTCGGCGGCCACAAGGGAAATCACGCTTAATAGTAGGGGGATGAGGGTGGTTTTCATCTTAATGTCCTTTGGGGTAACGACGGCGCCTTCGCCGTCGGGCGTGTATAATCACAGGGCAATTGCAATGCTAGTACTGAATAGTGGTTGAACACGTGGGGGCATGGGGGGCGTTGCAGCACTGGCAGGTTGTGCATGTTCGACGACGAGGGCGTCGTCGCTACCTCCCTACTTTCCCAGGCAGAACTTGGAGAAGATTGCGTCGAGGAGGTCGGGGAGGACCACCTTGCCAGTAATCTGTCCCAGGGCGGAGAGGGCTTCGCGGATATGGATGGCGGCCAGTTCCCAGAGCTCTTCCTCCAGAAGGGGCAGGGCGTTGCGAAGCTCCGTTGAAGTATGTGAAAGCAGCTCCGCGTGCCTGGCTGCGACGGCTATCTCCCCTTCGCTGTGGGGGTGGCCCAGCACTGCCTCCACCATGGCCTTGTAGAGGGCTTCCAGCCCATCTCCCGTCCGTGCGCTGATTAACATACATCCAGGTAGGCTGTTATGCAAATCGTTTTTCTGCTCTTCGGTCAGCAAATCTGCCTTGTTGACAACGAGCAGCTGCTTTGAGGCGAGCTGCCAGTCAGGCGGTTGCTGTTCGGCGACGGGGCGCGTGCCATCCATCACCCAGAGTACCAAATCGGCGGTTTCGGCGGAGGCACGGGAGCGTTCCATGCCAGCCACCTCGATGGCGTCGTCGCGTGAGGCGCGGATGCCCGCCGTATCGACGAGGCGGAAGGGGATGCCACAAATCTGCGCGGCGGCCTCGATGGTGTCGCGCGTGGTGCCTGGGATGCTGGAGACGATGGCGCGGTCACGACCGAGCATCTGGTTCAGCAGGCTTGACTTGCCCACGTTGGGGGGGCCTGCAATGACGAGCGCGGCTCCGCCACGCAGCACTTCGCCTTCTGTGCGGGTGGCGGCCAGCTTATCCAAAGCCTCGGCAGCTTGGAGAAGCTGCTTCTGCAGCTCTTGAGGCGTGCGCCAGTCAAGCTCTTCTTCGGGGAAGTCCATGCGCGATTCCACCTCGGCGCGGATGTCGGTGAGTTGCGTTTCAATCTGGGTGACACGGTTGCCGATGGCTCCTTGCAATTGGCGGCCTGCCAGTTTCAAGGCGGCCATGGAGCCTGCGGAAATCAAGTCGGAGACCGCTTCGGCCTGCGTCAAGTCCATCTTGCCGTTCAGGAAGGCGCGCTTGGAGAACTCGCCTGGCTCAGCAAGGCGGATGCCACTCTTCAGGAGTGCTTGCAGGACGGATCTTGCGCAGAGCGCGCCGCCGTGGCAGTGGAACTCGATGACATCCTCGCCTGTATAGCTGTGGGGGCCAGGCATGACGACCGCCAGGCAGGATGGGTCCAGCGGAGCTTCAGATTCTCCGAAGCTGCCCAGTGCCAGATAGCGGGGCGGCAGCTTGTCAAGCTGTTGCCCCTTAAGACTGCGCCAGAGGCTGTTGCAGCGTGCCACAGCCTCTGGTCCAGATACGCGGATGACCGCGACGGCCCCGCCTGGAGCCGTCGCCAGTGCGCAGATTGTGTCGTTGTCGTTCATTTACACTCTGAAAAGCGCACCCAGTTTCTTGCCCAGGATGCCTGAAGCAGTGAGCAGGGAGGCACCGAGGAAGACCATGGTCCAGAGGCCAAGTGCGGAGGCGAGCGCCTGCCCTTGCCCCAGCAGTGACGAGAGTTCGAAGATGGCCTTTGTGATTGGGAAGTAGGCTGCCTTGTGTGCCAAGATGAGGGAGTCGGAGACCTCCAGCATGGAGAAGCTGAACGCCAATATGCCGCCTGCGATGAGATTCGCCATAATGAGCGGGACGGTGATGCGCTTGAAGACGGTCAGCGGGCCAGCACCCAGGCTGGCGGCGGCCTCTTCATAACTGACAGAGGTCTGCTGGAGCCCCGCAACGGCGGAGCGCACCACGTAGGGCAGGCGTCGCACGGCATAGGAGATGACCAGCAGGACGGTCGGGTTCTGGATGGGGTCGAAGCAGTGGAAGAGCTCGCCTTTCTGTCCAAGAGCGAGGTAGCCGAATGCAAGCACGAGACCTGGCACGGCCAGCGGCAGCATGACAAGGCAGTCCAGCAGCCACCCCAGGCGGCCTTTGCCACGCACGATGGTGATGGCGGAGAAGATGCCCAGCAGTACGGCGATGAGGACGGCGATGAGTGCGTAGCGCAGGCTGTTGATGATGCTCGGGACGGTCAGGCTGTGACCAAGGGCGGCGTCGAAATGCTCCAAAGTCAGGCTGGATGGCAGGACGCTGTGGTACCAGCTGCGACCAACTGCCAACCCCAGCACGCCCAGGTGCGGCAGCAGGCTGAAGAGCCCGATGGCGGCGAACGCGGCGATGGCCAGCACCTGGGGGAGCCCCGTCAGTTTTTTCTGCGCTGTGGCGCGTCCCGCTTTGCTGAGCATGGCGTTGCCGCCGCGTCCGAAGACCGCTTTCGCCATAATATACATGAAGGCGGAGAAGAGCATGACGAATGCGACGAGCGCATAGGGCATCGGGTTGCTGCCAAGGTCGTTCAAGCCTGAGTAGATTTGCACGGCGGTGCAGCGTCCGTAGTTGAACATCAGGGGGGTGCCAAGCTCCGTGAACGACCAGATGAAGACCAGTGATGCGCCAGCAAAGACGCCTGGCATTACGAGCGGAAGGACGATTTTGCGGAAGCGTTGGAAGCCTGTGCAGCCGAAGTCGGCAGCCGCCTCCAGCAGCATCGGGTCAACGTTTGCAAAGGCGGCCACGACATTCAGGTAGAGGATTGGATAGAGGTGCAGGGCTTCAAGAACGACCACGCCGAAGAAGCCGCCGCCAAACCAGTCGGGTCCCATACCTGGTTCGAAAAGGCCGAGATGCTCCAGAAGCGAGTTGAGCGCACCATATCGCCCGAAGATGCACTGCATTCCCAGCGCACCCACGAAAG
>JAFTAC010000298.1 GCA_017458805.1 Victivallales bacterium
AATTGCGTATCGTTGTTTGGCGTCAACAGGCGGCAAATTGTCGGGTTCGACGAGTGCCCATGGGGTGAGGAGAGCGAGTTTTGCAGGGGAGTGGTAGGCTTCCAGGCGTTTTTTCATGCAGTCGCCGAGGTGGGCAATAACATCGGCCTTGCTGTAGGCGCGACGTGTCAAGGGGCGAATAAGCCATGTAAAGGGCTTTAGCCAGGGCCATCGTGCTTCGATTGCCTCGGGGTAGAGGTCCAGAGCCCAGTGAATGAGCATGCACTTGGGGGCTATTTGGCGTATGGCTGGCAGCATCAAATAGCCGAACTGGGGGTCGGTGCCGAGGATGACTGCATCGAACTCGTCGTGGCGTTCTGCAAAGGCCTTCAGCCATTTGCGCCGAAGTATATAACTGTTAAGCAGGCGTCCTATGTTGTTGTTCTGCCTGAATGTCGGGCGGTCGAATCGGCAGATTTCAACATCTTTTGCTGGGAATGGTTCTTCATCGGGGCTGATAAGTGTTCCGTTGAAATGATGGTTGGAGGTGAAGACAGTCACCTTGTGCCCAGCCGCTGACAAATCTTCCGCCAGCCCGCTGAAAATCTGGGCGCTGACCACTTTGTCGGGATGGAAGAAGTGATAAATCAGGAGGATATTCACTTTTCCACCTCTTTGTAGCGAAGTTCTTTGATTTTCAAGTCAATCATATATTCATAGATGGCACGCATGACCGAATAGTGGAAGCCAGGCACGCCGTCAAGGAAGCCAAGTTTGAGGAAATAGAGTCCGAAGAACATCCAGACTGGACGGAACGGCACTCGATAGAGCAACTGCTTCAGGGTTTTGCGGCGCAGAATCGGGTCCCTTCCAAGAAGCGTTTTCCAGGAGATGGGGGCGCTACGTTCCTCTAGCAGACGCTTCGACTCCATGTCCGAGTAGCGGTTATGGCGCCAGAACCACCAGGAGATGCCGTTGTTGAAGGGGTAGTGGATGAAGCGCTCGCCCTTCAGGTAGGCCTTGCCGCCCGTGCAGTGGTACTCCTCGTTGATGTCGCGCTCGACGGAGACATCGGCGCGCTTAAGGAGGCGTCCAGTCCAGGTGCCAGCTCCGATGTTGTGCTTCAGCCATCGTCCGAAGAAGATGTCCTTGCGCTGGAAGTGGAAGATGGATGTTCCCGCATGCTCTGGCGCGGCAATGGCGGCAAGGATGAGGTTGCCTAGAGGTTTTCCCCAGCGTTCGTCTGCATCGACCATCAGCACCCACTCGCCTGGGAAGGTGACTTCCCGCAGGGCGGCATTGCGTTGGCTGGCGTAGTTGTCGAACTTGCGCTGGAAGACCCGCGCGCCTTCGGCCTTGGCCAGTTCCACGGTGGCATCCGTGCTGAAGGAGTCAAACACCACCACGTCCACACACCACTCGCGCAGCGTGCGGATGCACTCCACGATGTTCTTTTCCTCGTTTAGAGTTAATATAACTGCTGAAACTGTTTTGGAAAACTCCATAGGGCCAATTAGGCGTTGTCATGTGTGGATTCGGAGATAATCCTGTCCTTGATTTTGTGCGCGGGGTTGCCTCCGACGACCGTCCAGGGCTGGACATCCTTATAGACTGAGGCACGTGCACCGACGACTGCCCCCTGTCCGACCGTCACTCCCATGCCGATGAAGGCGTCTGCACCAATCCATACCTGGTCTTCGATGTGGATGGGGGCGTGGATGAGGGGCAGGGTGGGCCTGGTGATGTCGTGTGATGCCGTGCAGAGATAGCTTTTCTGCGAGACGGTCGTGTTGTCGCCGACGAACACGGGGGCCACATTGTAGCAATCAACCTCGTCGGCCAGGCAGGAGTGTTCGCCCATCACCAGGTTCCATGGGGCGTAGATGCGGGTGCTTGAATAGACGACCGCCGTGCTGGAGAGCTTCGCGCCAAAGAGCCGCAGCAATAGGCGCTTCCAACCGCTTCCCAGGCTCCGCGGCAGCCAGCGAGCCAGCATCAGCCAAACCAGCCCCCAGAGAAGACGTTTCATCTGGTGCAATCGTGAAAGCTTGTTTTGATATTGCGATAAATCTACTGATTGCATTGAATAATGAAGAAAGTATTGTATATTATGAATGTGCGCGGCTTCGCGCCGCGCACTCAGGACGGGGCTGTTGTGTGTGGGGCGTCCTGAGTGCC
>JAFTAC010000299.1 GCA_017458805.1 Victivallales bacterium
AAAACACGGTTTCAGCCTTCAAGCTGGCCGCCGAGCGGCAGACTGACGGCATCGAGTGCGACATCTATTTTACCTCGGACGGCGTGGTGGTCTGCTGCCACGACGAAAACGCGAAGCGCACATCGGGGCATGACGCCCTCGTGACCGCCACCCCCTTCGACGAACTGCGCACATGGGACTTCTCCAATGGCAAGGAGCAGTACAAGGGCGAGAAGATTCCCACGCTTCAGGAGACGCTTGCCTGCCTGAAGGGCAACATGCAGATTTACATCGAGATCAAGCGCGGCAACGTGGAGATGGTGCCCGCCATGCTGAAAATCATCGACGAGTCGGGCGTGCCGCAAGACCGCATCACGATGATTTGCTTCGGGAAGGAGGTCTGCGCACGCTCCAAGGAGCTGCGCCCCGAGCTGAAGACCCTGTGGCTGACCTCCTACAAGGAGGAGAACCCCATCACCGCCGAGGCCCTCATCGAGGAGTTGAAGTCCTGTAATGCGGACGGCGTCGATATCTACGGCATCCCATCTTTTATCAATGACAAGTTTATCGCTTCGGTCAAAGCCGCTGGCTTCTACTTTGCCGTCTGGACTATTGACGACGAAAACCGCGCCAAGGAACTGGCGGATGCAGGCGTCGATTCCATCACCAGCAACCGTGCCGCCGCCGTGATGAATGCACTAAGACTATAGGAGTTATCACCATGAAACGATGCTTGTTCACTCTGTTTTTCTGCTTGGGACTGTGCCTTGCTGCGCAGAATATCGTCCAGAACAGCGATTTCAGTTTTGCTGTCGGTGATGGCGCTCTGCTCTGGAAGAGCGATTTCGCCTATAAGACAGACCTTCGCTATCTCCGCCTGGAGAAGGGGGCTGCCTTTGATTTTTCATCGGAGACTCCCAAGACCATCTCCATTCGTCAATACAGCCTGACCTTGGTGCCTGGTGAGAAGTACCGCATCACCTGTGACGTCAGCGCTGAAAACCTCGCATACGAGAAGATGTGGTGCGTGATTGCAAACAACGGCTGGAAAAAGGACGCAGGCATCAAGTTCGATAAAGGCACGCTGACCACTGACGGCATTCGCCACTTCGAGAAGGTCTGCACGGCACCTGAAACCGTTGAAAACTCCTACAGCATCTGCTTCTATCTCAACAAAGCCACGGGGCATTGCAGGGTCTTCAAAGTCACTCTGGAACCCTTGACGGAAAAGGGACGACTGGGCTCGCGGAGCAACTTGAAACTTGAGAAGCCCTTTATGGGGATTCTTGCCGTCAACAGGATGGCTATTCCATTGGAGCAGAACACGCTGGACATCGTTGCATCCCCCGTGCCAGGCGCACCGCTCTTCCTCCAGGCAGAAATCGACGGGAAGACGCTGCCAGAACTGCCATTCAAGGACTACAAGGCGACGCTCGACATCTCCGCCTACAAGACGGGCAATCACCATCTTGTCATCAAGGCTGTCCAGGACGGCAAGGTGCTGGCGCAGCGCGAGGAGGAGTTTGCCTTCGCGGAACCGCTGCTTGAGTTCCATCATACGCGCAAGGGCTTTACTGAGGAGCTCCTGAACGTCAAGACCGACGGCAAACGCCAGTTCGATTTCGTGCTTCCCACCGACGGCTGGTGCTTCATCCGTGTTGAGACAACGCCTGGCAAGATCGTGCTCGCGCATCTGGATGACACGATTGGCCTTTATCCAAAGGGCTCCTACCGAAATGAGACGATGCGCAGGCTGAAGCGTGGTTTGCATCGTATTGTCCTTCATGAGGATGTGCAGGGGACGCTTCAGGTTCGCGCGGTGCCGCTCGTGCTGAAATACGCCGGCGTTTCAAAGCAGGTTTCCTTCCCCACCATGTCTCCGTATGACTGGGAGTGGCACAAGAAGCATGTGGTCGGGCGCTCCGCAAACTTCGGACCCGACGGCATCAAGGCTGACTGTCTCGAAGAGAGCAAGCTCTTCGGCGTGACATTTGCCAGGCGCTACCATGTCAACCGCGCACAGGAGTACTCCCCTGAACAGGCGGAAAAGACCCTCCAGGAGTTCAACACCTGCCGTGCTTTGCTTGACAAGGATTCCTACTACGTCGGCATGGACGAGTATGCCTGGCAAGACTACGGCGCCCTCCTGAACTTCGCGGACATTGCTGGACGCATCAACAATGTTCACAACAAGTACATCATGCACTGGATTGCAGACCCTTACGGTCCCAGGCATCCAGGCGTGCATCACTATGTCATTGAGCAGTTGCTGAACATGGGCGGCGCTAAAGGCCTTCTTGCCTTTGAATGCTACTTCAGAACGAGCAGGACGGAGGCGGAGGCCAGGAAGATGATCACCGATTCATTCCATAGCATCGTGGATGGCTGCGAGAGTTTCTTCCCTGGAACCGCCGCCAAGACCCTTCTCTGCTTCTCGAACATGAACCATCCGACCTACATCACCAGCGCACAGCATACCAATGTCAACTTCAAGTACTTCATGGACTTGGAGATGTATCTTCTGGCCAATTCACCCGCTGGCAGCCGCATCGGCGGCGTCGGCTACTGGGGATGCCACTATGCGGATGAGGACATCAACCTCTGGACGCAGGAACTCTACCGCCACTACTGCTGCGACGGCAACACGGAGATGCTCTCCAAGCAGTATGGCTACACCTACGAGCTGCCATATCTCCAGAACGGCGACTTCAACGACGGTCTGAACGGCTTCCGCGCTAAGGGCGATGTGACCGTCGATACGTTGCCTGGTTTCAGCAGGACCTCCATGGCCTACTTCCGCGGCGACAACCATGCTGATGCCGTGGCGGTGCTTGCGCCTGGAGCCTTCCTTGAGACGACAGCCGTCAAGCTGGACCCCAACTGCTCCTATAAACTGGAGTATGTCACAGCGGACTATGAAGATGTCAAGAACAAGATCTACAACCCGAAGCCCATCCCAATGGCGGCGCAATTCTCAGACATTGAGATACTTGCGCAGTTTGACTTCGTTGACAACATCAAGAAGAAGCGCAACGACTACCCGCGCATCCACTACCACGTCACCCACTTCCGCCCGAAAAACACCACCATGCCGCTGGCATTTTCCTGCGACGGCAACCAGGACCGAAAGTGCATCCTCACGTTTGTCAAAATCGAGCCGCTTTTTGTCAAACGCGACAAATAGTGTGCGCGGGGCTGTTGCAAAACTGTAGCCTGGGGCTTTGACCCAGAAGAAAGCTCATCTTTTTCCGAATTTGTAAAAGATCTCCTCTCACATAAGGGTAGTTTTTTAACCACAGATTACACAG
>JAFTAC010000300.1 GCA_017458805.1 Victivallales bacterium
GCGCCTTCAAGTACCTTGCGTTTCTGATGGACAACATCCAGTCGCTCCTGGAGCTCATCCACGTTGACTACACCCTCCCCGAAGTCACGTGGATTCTGCCCGTCGGCCTCTCCTTCTTCACCTTCAAGTCGATGAGCTACACCTGCGACCTCTACCTGGGGCGCACAAACGCCGAGCGCAACTTCCTCTCCTACGCGGCATACGTCTCCTTCTTCCCTCAGATTGTCGCCGGTCCCATCTCGCGAAGCGGCGAGCTTCTACCGCAGCTGAAAACCGTGCCACCCCTCACCGCGCAGGATTTCACCGACGGCGTCACACTCTTCATCTCAGGGCTCTTCAAGAAGGCGGTCATGGCGGACATGCTCTGCGTCTATGTCGATATGATCTACGACGACCCCACGTCGTATGGCGGTGCCGCCCTGCTCTGGGCCTCCTACGCCTTAGCCTGGCAAATCTATTTCGACTTCTCGGGCTACAGCGACATGGCGCGCGGCGTCGCACGCATGATGGGCTTCCAGACCATCCTCAACTTCAACAACCCGTATGCCGCCGTCGATGTGCGCGACTACTGGCGGCGGTGGCACATCAGCCTTTCCACCTGGTTCCGCGACTACGTCTATATCCCGCTGGGGGGCAACCGCTGCTCAAAAATCAGGTCCTGGTTCAACCTGATGGTCACGATGCTGGTGTCGGGACTGTGGCATGGTGCCAACTGGACCTTCGTCGTCTGGGGTGGTCTGAACGGCCTTGGCTCCATCGTCTCCTCGCTCTTTGACAAATCCGCCTGGTACGGCAAAATCCCCGCCATCTTCAAGCAGATTGCCGTCTTCCACTTCATGACACTCACCTGGGTCTTCTTCCGCTCCGCCAGCTTCGGCGACGCCTTCGCCGTGCTGAAGGGCATCTTCACGTGGGAGGAGGGAGAGCTGCTCTTTCCCGCCATCCCATTCGCCATGGTGCTGTGCATCTGGCTCTATGAACTGGCCTGGTCCTCGCCACGGTTCCATTTTCTCTGCGAAAACCGATTCGCGCGGCTTGCGACAGTGGTGCTCTCCCTGCTCGGCATCCTGCTGCTAGGCACGGGCGCCAGCGCACAGTTCATCTACCAGCAGTTCTAGGTAGCCAGGTCGTCCACGGCCTGGTCAATAAAACACAAATACTACGATTCATCATATAATGTAAGTTCATGGAAAACAAGCCAAAGAAACCGATTCCATACGGCTCGAACAGCCTGCGCCTCTCGCCCAAAGAGCTGCTGTTGGTTGTCGCGTTGACAATACTCGTTGCATTCGTGGTCCTGCCAGTCTGGCCGCTTTCAGTAGATTTTCCACCCCATTTCCGCTTCTCTTATGCCTACCGTGATGACTACTACCTCTACAGCAAAGTCGTCAATGCGAGTGGCAAACACGACGCCGTTTTCCTAGGCGATTCCGTCATCTGGGGTATGTACGTCAACAACGAAAGCACGCTGGTTGAATGCCTAAACAACAAGACTGGAAAGCATTATGGAAACCTGGCCATCGACGGGCTCCACCCTGTCGCCATGCGCACCCTCGTCAAGGAGCATGCCAAAAACCTTGGTCGAAGAAGACAGCAGGTCTTTCTCTACTTCAATCCCCTTTGGGTGAACACCCCTGAATACGACTTGACGGGCAACGGCGACATCTCCGTCAACCACCCCAAGCTGCTGCCCCAGCTCGACTTCAGCATCAAGGCAAACAAGCAAACCCTCTCCGAACGCTGCAAAACCCTGCTGGAGCGCAAGCTGTCCTTCTACGGGCTGCTCCACCACTTCCAGGTGGTCTCCTTCGGCAACAAGGACCTTAAAAGTTTCATCGCGAAGAATCCAGGCACGAATCCGCTAAAAAACATCCACATTTTGGTGGACGCGTTGGAGCATGGGCACACCCTCAACAGCAAAATCGACTGGTACAACTCGGGCCTGCCCGAGCAGGACTGGCCATGGGTGAAACCCGCCGATTCACGCCAATGGCAGGCCTTTCTGGACACGTGTGACATCCTGCAAAAGCGCGGTGCCAAGTTAACCGTCCTCCTCGGCGCCATCAACACGCACATGCTCACAAAGGAGAGCGCTGAACGCTTTGCCGCGCTCCGTGCAGAACACCACAAGATATTGAACGAATTGAACATACAAACCATAGAGTTGCCAGTACTCCCCAGCAATGAATACGGCGATGCCAGCCACCCGCTGGCCCCTGGCTACGAAAGGCTGGCGGAGTTTCTGGCAGACAACATTCAATGAGGTGACAAATGAAAAGAATCCTCTTACTTGCCCTGATTGTCCTCTCCACACTTGCGTTCGCAGAAGAGTTCGTGGCGACAAACGGCGTCATTGAACTGCGTTACAACGACGGTGTCATCAAGCTCTTCGCCAAGGGCGATGAAAAACCAACCGCCATCCTTCGCCCAACACTGAAGGAAAAGGTGACTCCACAGATTGTCGATCGCGGAAAAAAAGACTTCGTCTTCTCTCTGCGCGGTGAAAACACGCACCTGACGTTCAGGCTCCACCGCACCCGTCCCGCTGCCTATATGGCACTCAACCTGAACGCCTCGCCTGTCACAGTCGAATGGAATGCAGATGCCGTCATCCTGCCCAGCCTCCTCGCAGAGAGCGTCATCCTCACCGCCTCGGAGAACAAACGCCTTCTGCCCCCCTTCCTCCCCATGTACTCCGCCCTGCTCGACAATGGCGACGCAATGCTCTCCGTGCTGCCCATCAAGGCACGCCAGGACGCGGAGCTTTCAGGCGACCTGACAACCCTCACCCTCCGCCAAAAGAACATCGAAGACTACTACTTCGTGCTGACCAAGGCCAAGGGCTGCTGGAGCAAATGCACCGCCCCTGCCGAAGTAGGTCAAGAGCAGCTCTATGATTCCTGCACCAAGCCCTACGTCGCTGAATGGAGAGCCTCCCTCCCGCTCGAACAGGACTTCATCCCCTCGGGCGACGGCATCTACTCCACATGGTATGTTCCCACCCACATCAAGAAGGACGGCAAGGACGCCCTTGAGTACCCGCCGCCCCGCGTCTCTCTGCCCGCCGACAAAATCGCGACCATGAGCGCCTGGAGTTCGGGCTTCGAGGGCTCCTACCGCTACCCTGTGGAGTTTGTGGACGGCAAGTTCAAAATCTTCTATCCCCGCTTCCGCAACCTTGACCGCTACAAAATCTCCCCAAACCGCCCCGTCTATCTCTATGCGCTCAAAGGCCCCGAAGACTCCCCCATCGCCTTCCCCTACGCTTTCCTGCCCGCCTGGACGGTCATCACGCAGTTCCACACGCCGAACTTCGGCTCCTCCCCCGCCACCTGCGCCACCACCGCCTCCATGGAAAAAATCTTCTACCAGGACAAATCCAAGGAGCAGGTGAAGGAAATCAAGAGGCTGCTGGATTCGATGCAGTTCTTCGTGGAGTCCATCCGCGCCCGCTCGGAGGACGCCCTCGTCTGGAAAGACCTGATGCTCGAATATGCGGAGCATGAGCTGAAGGCCTCCCCCGAGCTGAAGAATGCCGTAGAGGCGCTCCGTACCCTGCTGGCGGATTGCGACAAAATCTACGCCGATGCCCTGCCTACCATCAAATACCCACCCGAAGTCCAGAGGCTCTCAGCCGAGGTCATCGCCCTCGCCAACTCCGACATCGATTCAGAGGAGAAGGAGGACAAGGCAAAGGCGCTCGGGCGCGCCATCCGCACCATCGGCGGCGGCCAGGACAACCTCGTTGCCAACATGCGCCGCATCTCCAAGAATATCTGCTACAAGGCCATCGTCGCCTACACGCAGGCCGCCACCCCGCAGGAGCGCGCCTTCTGGGGAGAGGTCTTCCGCCGCACCGAAGAACGCATGCAGGGCATGTACGGCCACGAAGGACGCTAGCCGTAGCTATGGTGCGCACAGCTCTGGGGCGCGCAACGCGCGCCCATGGCCTCCCCAGAGAAATTGCCCACCCAACCTGCCAACCACAGGCACGCACACCGTCCTGGGGCGCGCAACGCGCGCCCATGGCCTCCCCAGCGATATTGTCCGCCACATCTGCCAACCACAGGCTTAACAAGGAGAATCTTCCATGCACCGCAAACTGATAACGTTGGCTTTCGTCCTCTCCCTCGCCCTCTTTGCGCTTGACGCCCCACCACTTCCGCTTGGCACGCCTCTCCCTGGCCTCCTTGCTAAGCCCGACAACCTTGCGGAAACCGTCATCCCCCTTATGAAGGAGAGTTCGCTCCCCGCGCAGTGGCGCGAAATCGACGCACGTTCCTACATTGAGTTGCCAGGCACCTTCGTTGGCAACAACGCCAGCCGCTGCGCATGGGACTTCCAACTGAAATCCGACCTGCGGAATGTGCAGCAAATCCATTTCGACCTCTTCAGCACCAACACCGAGATCGCCAGCAATATCAGCCTCTACTTCCACAGCGGCAACGGCTGGTACGCCACCAACTTCTCCGTGGACGAAGATTCCACCTGGGAGCACATCATCATCGACAAGGGTAATATGAAGTTCGAGGACAATCCAGGCGGCTGGGGCAACATTGATGTCATGCGAATCGGGTTCTGGCGCACCACCAACGGAAACGGCGCGGCCACCCTTGGCATCGCGAACATCGCCGTCTCAAATGAGAAGCCTGATGTCATCATCATTCCAGCAGAATCCCTCATTAGCCCTAACGACCCAGAAAGCAAAGGCTACATGACCTACGCAGCCAATTTCGGGAAAGCCCTCGCCAACGTGGGCATCCACTACAGAACCGTCTCCGACAAGGAGCTTTCCGCCGAGGCCCTCGCCATCGCAAAAATCGCCGTCCTCCCCTACAACCCGAAAGTCTCTCCTGAAAACGTCAATATTCTGCGGGAATTCATCGCCAAGGGCGGCAAACTCATCAGCACCTACGCGACTCCCAACAATATCTTGGATCTTCTGGACGTGAATTTTGCACAACAAATTCCCCCGCAGGGCGGCAACTACTCTGCCATCCTCGCCACTTCAAACGCCCTCCCCGCACAGCCGAAAATCGCGTTCCAGACCTCCTGGATTGGGAAGCAGATTGCACCACGCCCATCTTCCCACCCAAAGGTAATCGCCACCTGGAGGAGTGCCGACGGCACCAACTCCAACGTCCCTGCCGTGACCATCCTGGACAACGGCGCCTACTTCGGCTATGTCTGGAATGGCGGCAGCACCAGCAATGGCGACAGATTCATCCTGTCTGTCATTGCCCATTTCATCCCGCAGACCATCGAAAAGGCAGCAGCCACCGAGTTCAAGAAGCTCGGCGTCATCTCCTCCTTCAAATCGTATGATGCGTTCCGTTCATTCCTCCAAGAAAGAAAGGAACTCCAGTCCGATGCCACGCTGTTGGAAGCGATGCGCAACGAGGCATACACCCTGCTTGAGCGCAAGGAGTGGGTCGCGGCATTGGACAAGATTCAGGAGGCTATGGAACTCGCCTCCGACCTCTGGTGCCGCTCTCGCACCGACAAGCCTGGCGAAATCCGTGCGCTCTGGTGCCACCGCGCCCACGGCAACACAGGCTACAGCTGGGAGGAATCAGCGAAAATCATCGCCGAAAACGGCTTCACCGACCTTATCGTCAATTCCACGCGTGCAGCTACCGCCTACTATCCGAGCAAGATCCTTGAAACCTACCGCGAATACGACCAGCAGGGGGACCTGGTGCGCAAGTGTCTGGATGCTTGCAACAAATATGGTGTCAAGGTACACGTCTGGCGAACTTGTTTCACAATGTCCCATGCCGCAAGCCAGGCGTATGTTGACAGGATGGTGGCCGAAAAGCGCGTTTGTGTCTCACGCAACGGCAAAGTGAGAGTCAGGTGGTTCTGCCCCAGCAACCCTCTGAACCAGCAACTTGAGCAGGACGCCTTCTGCGAACTCGTCCGTAACTACCCCGACTTGACGGGCGTCCACTTCGACTATATCCGCTACAGCGACGAGAACCACTGCTTCTGCGACGGTTGCCGCGAACGCTTCGAGAAGTATGCAGGACTCACCATCAACAACTGGCCCGACGACCTCAACCATGAAGACCTCAAGGAGAAATGGCACCAGTTCAGGCGGGACAACATCACGGCTGTGGTTCGCGACACCTACAAGGCCGTAAAGGCCATCCGCCCCTCAATAAAGGTCTCCGCCGCTGTCTTCAACAACTACGTTTCCTGCCGCACTGGCGTCGGCCAGGACTGGGAGCTGTGGTGCAGAAACGGCTGGCTCGACTTCATCTGCCCCATGTCCTATTCCAGCAACAACCGCTCCTTCGAAAGCTTGACAAAAGTGCAGATTCCCCTAACGCATGACATACCGATGTACCAAGGCATCGGCATATCGCTCTGGAACGGCACTGACCTCGCCGTCAAGGCCGCTGAGCAAATCGAAATCGTAAGAAAATACAACCTTCCTGGCTTCGTCTTCTTCGAGTTCAAC
>JAFTAC010000301.1 GCA_017458805.1 Victivallales bacterium
AACAGTAATAACGCAAGGAACGCAAAGATATGTCTTATTTCAGAGAGTTCATCAAAGGGTTGTGGCGTGAGAATCCCGTTCTGGTTCTGATGCTGGGCATGTGCCCCACGCTGGCAGTCTCCAGCAGCGCGAAGAACGCGCTTGGCATGGGCATCGCCACCACCTTCGTGCTGTTCGGCAGCAACATCGTCATTTCGCTGGTGCGCAAGGGCATCCCCTCGAAGGTGCGCATCCCCTGCTACATCGTCATCATCGCCGTCTTTGTGACGATTGTGGAGCTGCTGATGAAGGCGTATGCTCCTGCGGAGCTGAACAAGACGCTCGGCATCTACATCCCGCTGATTGTGGTCAACTGCATCGTTCTGGGACGTGCGGAGGCTTTCGCCTCCAAGAACGGTGTTTTCCGCTCCGCGCTGGATGGTCTGGGCATGGGCTGCGGCTTCACACTGGCGCTGATGGCGCTGGGCGCTGTCCGCGAGTGCATCGCCGATGGCACGATCTTTGAGCTTCAGGTGTTTCCCGAACACGAGCCATTTGTGCTGCTGAAGCTGCCCGCTGGCGCCTTCATCGTCCTAGCTGTTTTTCTTGCCTTCATGAACTACTTGAAGATAAGGAAGGCACGCCGCGAAGGCAAAACCTACACCCCACCCGAGCTGACCTGCGCAAATTGCAATATTTGCGGGAAAGAAGAGAACTAGTTCCACAAATCAAGGAGAAACAATGCGCCACTTGATTACCTTATTGTTTTGTACAAGCATCCTAGTCATGGCAGGCGAATGGAATCCAAATGAGTTCTTCTGCAAAAAGCTGGTGGAGGCGGTGCCTAAAGTTTTGAAGCAGTATCACCCCGAGACGGGGTACTTCGGGAGCGAGCCGTGGGTATGCAACGACCAGAACAACATGTTTCCGCTGGCGGTTGCCTGGTGGGTGGAATCGAAGGAGAACCCCTACTACCACAGCCCTGAGCTGCTCAAGGTGATTGTCAAGGCGGGCGACGCCCTGATTGACGACATGGACGAGAAAGGCATGTGGCTTTTCCGCAAGAAGGACAACTCCACCTGGGGGATGGTCCACATGCCGTGGACCTACAGCCGCTGGGTTCGCTCCTACTCACTGGTGCGGGAGGCCATGACTCCCGAAGAGCGGGAACGCTGGGACAAGGCTCTTCAACTCGGCTTTACCCATATCCAAAATTACTGCAAGGTCAAACAAGTGCAGAACATTCCCTGCCATCACGCCATGGGGCTTTATGCCGCAGGCAAGTTGTTTGGGCGCGAGGAGTGGATGAAGCTCGCCCAGGAATACATGGCCAAGGTGGTAGCCGCACAGGACCCCGAAGGGTTCTGGACGGAGCACTTTGGGCCCGTTGTCAATTATAACTTCGTCTATATCGACGCTTTGGGCGACTACTATTCCATGTCGAAGGATGCTACGGTGCTGCCTGCGCTGGAAAAGGCGGCCCGCTACCATGCGTCCATTCTCTTCAAGGACGGCACTTCGGCTGCTTGCCTGGACGAGCGCAACGGCTATAACACCTCCCTTACAGTCGGCAACCCAGGCTTTTCATGGACTGCCATCGGACGTGGCTTCCTGGAGCAGCAGTTCAACCTTTCCGCCGTCAAACGCATGACTTTTGTGCCTGACTATCTGGCGGCCATGGTGCTTCATGGCGGGACGGGCGAAACCCTCAGCCCTGCGGAACTCGGCGAAAACGGCTTCTATCTTTCAAACAATAAAAAACTGGCGAAACTGACACGCGGCGGGTGGCAGCTTTGCGTCACTGGATATGTTTGCAAGCCGATCACAAACCGCTGGATTATGGAACGGCAGAACATGATGGACATTTACCTGTATGGCAGGGGGCTGATTGCGGGCGGTGGCAACACGCGCATGCAGCCGCTTCTCTCCACCTTTACCTTTGGCGACCCAGGCCTTCTCGTGATGGACAACACCAGCGACAAACCGAATTTCCTGCCGAAAATCCCGTTGAAGTGGACGCCTGACAGCGCGGAAATCCTGCGCGACGGCGATGGGCTTGCCTTGAAGATGGCGTATGGGGCGAACAAGGTCTCCGTCAAGGCCAGCCCAAAGGAAGAGAACACGAAGCTCTCATTGACGTTTGCGCTGGAAGGCACCGCAGACGCCCCCTGCGAGGCGCATCTGCCGATTATGCATAAGGGGAGTGCCTTGCGTCTGGCCGACGGCACCCGCCTCCCGCTTGGTGAGAAGCTGGAGAAGACGGCTGAGGAGCTGAATGGCGGCTTCTTCTACAATGGCGTGCAGTATGAAATGCCCCCGAAGTCCCGTATCTGCTGGCCAGTCAAGATATTCAACCAGTACGCAAAGAACGGCCTTGCCCCAAAAGGAACTGAGAGGTTGGTTCTTTGCATGCCGATTGGCCAGGAGGCGAATGCCAGCGCAACGCTCACGCTTGTGGAGGATTCCAGTGCTGTCGTCAAAGATGCCCTCTGTTTTAGGGCAGCGGAGCTTCCCGCAAAAGGCACCGCGAATTGCGCGGTGAAGGTCATCAACGTCTATGGCGACCAGTTGATGTTCATTGGTACAGCAAAAACGGGCGAGACGATGACTCTCACGATGGATGTCCCCGAAACGGGCAACTACGAGCTGATTCTGGAGTATCTGATGGCCTACAGCTACGGCATCTCCCAACTGGCGCTCGATGGAAAGCCCATCGGCAAGCCCTACAATGGCTATTCGCCTGAAATCGAGTTCGACTTCCCGCTCTCATACGGGCGCGTCGATTTGACGAAAGGCACGCACACGTTAACCCTCACCACCATCGACCGCGATCCCCGCGCCACCACCAACAACCAGAGCATTCGGGCAATCTACCTCAAAAAGTAAACCCACAGAAACCATGATTCGACTCAACATCTCCCCGCTTTTTGTTGACCATGCAGAAGAGGTTGCAGAAGACCTACGAGACATGTATCGCCGTAATATCATCGATTCGACGGCCTTCATGTGTCCGATGTGTCCAGAAGGGAACCCAGCCATCGACAAAGGCAGTGAGTTCGCCAGGCGCTTTTCCATCTTCAAGGCACTTTTAAAGGACAGCGGGTTGCCGATAGGCATTCTGATCCAATCGTCGATGGGGCATGGATGGGTGCCCACCAGTGAATCGCCCTTCCAGAAGATTGTCAGGCTTGACGGCGGCACACCATACACGATGTGCCCAGAAGACAAGGAGTTTTGCGCCTATATCCACGATGCAGTCGCGAAGTGTGCAGCGGCGGAACCCGATTTCTTCATGCTGGATGACGACACCCGTTTCATCACGGGGCGCAATGCCTGCTTCTGCCCGTTGCACACTGCTCGTTACAATGCGGAGTATGGCACATCCTACACGCCCGATGAATTGCGCGCTGCGGTGGCGGAGAGCCGCGAGATGGCGGAACGCTTCCAGGAGATGCTGCGCCACTCCATGATAGACTACACCAAGGTGATTCGCGACGCCATTGATTCCGTCAATCCAGAAATCTTCTGCAGTTTCTGCCAGTGCAGCCTGGACATGTTTGCCACGGCGGACATGGCGGCTATTCTGGCAGGGCAGGGGAGGCGTCCGCTGGTGCGCCTGAACGACGGCTTCTACAAGCAGGATTCCGCTCGTAACTTCCCTGTCTGGCTTGATTTGACGGCGGAACAGCTTCTGACTTTGCCAGAGAATATGACCGTCATCAGCGAACCCGACACCTGCCCCCACAACCGCTATTCGACTGCCGCCGCCATCATGCGCACCCACCTGACTCTGTCGCTGATGGAGGGCTGCAAGGGGGGCAAGCTCTGGATTACTCGCCTGGCCAAGTTTGAGCCTGCCAGCGGCAAGGCCTATCGAAAAGCCCTGGCCGATGACGCGGGGCTGATGGAGTACGCATGCGAGGCCAATATCGACTGGAA
>JAFTAC010000302.1 GCA_017458805.1 Victivallales bacterium
ATCTGTGTAATCTGTGTAATCTGTGGTTAAAAAACTACCCTTATGGGGAACAGAGTTTTTTTGACATAATCCCTCTGTAAGCCCATTTACGAGAAAATTGCTTGACAGCGTTTGATTTGATTGCAAAAACATCTATACTTATACTATTAAGGTATTTTCAAAAACATGATTTGTTTTACAAGGAGAGCTGCTATGAAGAAGTGGGAGGTTTTCATTCTTGATTCGTCTGTGACATCCGAGTTTGCGGCGCAGGAGTTTGCGCGGCTTGTCGCTTGCATGGACCCGCAGGTTGAAACACAGGTTGTCAAACGGGAGTATGAAGCGGGGCGCAAAGGGCTTTGGATTGGCTTGAGCGAGGCCGTGCAGGGGCTGGTGCCTCAGGTGCCAGATCCGTATGTGGATGACGCCATCCACATCGACGTGCAGAACGGAAGCGGCGTCATCACGGGGGCCAACGAACGCAGCGTACTCATCGCTGTCTATCGTTTCTTCCGCGAGGCAGGCTGCGTCTTCGTGCGCCCTGGACGCGATGGCGAGTATATTCCGTTGGAAGAGAGCCTGGACCTCTGCGTCAAGGTCAGCGAACGCCCCGCCTACCGCCACCGTGGCATCTGCCTGGAGGGCTCCAACAGCTATGAAAACGTCGTGGAGATGATAGACTTCGCCCCAAAACTGGGGCTTAATGCCTATTTCACGCAGCTGTTCCGCCCTGGTTTTGCGTTCAGGCGGTGGTACGAGCATCAAAATAATCCCGAGATGCTGCCCACGCCTGTGTCAGACGCCACAATTGACTCTTTCGTTGCCAGTTACGAGGTGGAACTGCGTCGCCGCAGCCTCATCCATCACCGCATCGGCCATGGCTGGGCCCCGAAACTACTGGGTATCACCAGCTCTGCATGGCACGAGGCCAACAGTGATGACGAGGTCTTGCCTGAACGGAAAAAACTCATCGCGCTAATCGACGGCAAGCGTGAGCTTTTTCATGGCTCCGCCATCGATACGAACCTCTGCTACTCAGAGCCACTGGTCAAGGAGCTTCTTGCGGATGCCGTGGTTGCATACGCCCGCGAGAATCCAGAGGTGCGCTATCTGCACTTCTGGCTAGCCGACCAGGCCAACAACCAATGCATGTGCGACCAGTGCAAGGACAAACGTCCATCTGACCAGTACGTGGAGATACTGAACCGAATCGACGAGAAACTGACGGAAGCAGGGCTACCGACGAAAATCGTCTTCCTCATCTATCTGGACCTGCTCTGGGCACCTCTCAATTCACGCCTGCGTAACCCAGACCGCTTTGTGCTGATGTATGCGCCCATCAGGCGCAGCTATTCGGTACCGATTGCATCGGACAACAAGCACAAGGCGGCACCCTTCGTGCGCAACGGATTCAAGCTCACCTCCTCGGCGGGCGGCACCCTGCCTTACCTAAAAGCCTGGCAAAAGGTGTTCAAGGGGGACAGTTTCGTCTTTGACTACCACTACATGTGGGACTACCTCAACGACCCAGGGAGCGTTAAAGCCAGCAATATGTTGGCGCAAGATGCCATGGACCTCAAGGAACTGGGCCTCAACGGGATAATGAGCTGCCAGAACCAGCGCGTCTTCATGCCGACTGGCCTTGCCATGAACCTCCTTGGCGAGACATTGTGGTCGGGCGAGCTGGACTTCGAGTCCATGAGAATCATCAACCGTGACTACTTCCAGGCAGCTTTTGGAGATGCTGGTATCCTCTGCATGGTCTATCTGACTATTCTTTCAGAGGGTTTCGACCCGATGGTTCTGCGTGGCGAAAAGCCTCTGGCCCCTGCAAAGACTTACGCAGCTATCCGCAGGAACATCACCAAGTTTGTGCCAGTCATCCAAAAGCATATAGAAGAGGAGGAGTGGGCACTGCAATCACGCAGCTGGGAAATACTCAACTTCCATGCGGCTCTGTGCAAACTGCTCTCATACGTTCTGGAGGCCTACAGCAAGGGCAATCGCAAGAAGGCGGACAGCACCTGGAAGGATGTGCGCTATTTGGTCTGCTCCAACGAACTGCGCTTCCAAAAGGAATTCGATGTGTTCGAGTTCCTCAACGTCTGGGAAAGCAAGATCCTGCCCAAATTAGCAATTAGCAATTAG
>JAFTAC010000303.1 GCA_017458805.1 Victivallales bacterium
ATGGCGTCCAGGATGTCCTGTGCCCAGGGAACAAGCAGCCAGACGATGGTGCATTTCTCCGCCGAGACGGTGCGGATAATCCATTCGGGCTTGATGCCTTTCAGCAGAACCGCCTTTCCGCCGACAAGGAAACTGCCGAACCAGTGCATCTTGGCGCCTGTGTGGTAGAGTGGCGGGATGCAGAGGAAGGTGTCTTCGCGGGTCTGTCCGTGATGGTTCTGCTCGACCTTGCAGGAGTGCATCAGGCTGCGGTGCAGGTGGACGAAGGCCTTGGGGAAGCCTGTCGTGCCAGAGGAGAAGTAGATGGCGGCATCGTCGTTGTCCGTCAACGGGACGAAGGGGGCTCTGCTGGAGCAGTAGGTCACCATCTTGGCGTAGGGTTCCGCGAAGGAGGGGCATTCGTCTCCCACGTAGAACATGGCCTTCACTTTGGGCAGCTTGTCGTATATGGCTTCCAGGCGACCGACGAACTCGGGACCGAACAGCAGCACTTCCACGTCAGCCAAGTCCAGGCAGTAGCGGATTTCCTCGGAGGTATAGCGGAAATTGAGCGGTACCGCCATGGCGCCGCTCTTCAGGATGCCGAAGTAGATAGGCAGCCATTCCAGGCAGTTCATCAGGAGGATGCCGACCTTCTGGCCCTTCTGGATACCTCTGGCCAACAGGAGGTTGGCAAGGCGGTTCGCCTTCTTGTCAAACTCGGCCCACGTCATTTCAGAACGGAATGCATCGAAAGCACTTGGCTCGATAAGCGAATACTCGCGCCAGGTCGTATGTCGCTTTTCAAGCTCTTGGGGATTGATTTCAACCAGGGCAACATCGTTGCCGTACAAGGATGCGTTCCTTTCCAGAATCTCAGTGATTGGCATTGTCTTGACTCTTAATTTTATGTATCAAATGAAAAAATCCTGAACGTCACAAATGGCGTTCAGGAGTGTAACAGGATTAGTTCATAGCGTCAATCAGGGACGGAAGCCGCGGAAGAAGGGCTTGCGGCTATCGTTGTTCGGAACGGCCTGGTCAGCCTTGCGCTGGTTCCACCAGACGTAGGTCTGTGTCTCTGCATGGCCGTCCATCATGAGCCAGTTTGTCTTTGCCTGGGGGACGCGGGTGCCGGTCGGCCAGTCGTTGGAATAGCTTTCGGTGAGACCATCGTCTGTGCCACCGTGCCTGCCGCCGATGCCGCTGTTCCAGTTGATGAGGCTCTGTTTGATACGCTTGGAGTCAAAGACAATGACCGCCTCGCTGGGGAGGGTCAAGCTGCCCAATGTATGGAATGTGCCAAGGATGGCCCTCGTAGTCGCATCGGAGCTGCCTGAATACGAGGTGGAACCTGCCAGCATCCAGTTGAGGGCGTAGTGTGTCTCGTTGTAGAGGTTGTTTTGAGGGTTACCCCATGGAACGCCCGAGCTGGGGCAGACGAATGTGCTGCCCTGCATCGGCCATCTGCCGCTGGAGCCTTGCAGGAAGTCGTCGCTGATGGAGGTGCCATAGCCGCCGCCCGCCGTGGTGGCCAGTTTATGGCCAGAGAGGACGGCAATCCAGGATTTGCCGAAAGTCCAGCCATGTGTGGGCGGATTCCAGCCATAGCCGGGGCAGATGTAGTCGTCGAAATCGCCCGCATAGAGTTGAAAGGCCAGTCCCATGGTCTTCATGTTGTTGATGCAAGTGATGTCCCTGGCTTTGGCACGGGCCTTGCTGAGGGCAGGGAGGAGCATGGCGGCCAAAATCGCGATGATCGCGATGACGACCAGCAGTTCAATGAGCGTAAACGCAAGTACTTTTTTCATTGGGCTGTCCTGTTGGGTGTGAAGATTTGAAAACTAGAAACTAGAAATACCTCAACTATATATTATACAATCATTTTTACGATTCGCAAATGGAATGGTAAAAGAAAAAGCCATAATGGCAAAACTTTTCATGAATCCTTTGGGAACGTGAAGCCCTGGTGCGCGCAACGCGCGCACGTTTACCACATGGAAAATGGTTCACCCCACCTGATAGTGGACGAACCGTCACCACAAAACATGCACTATAGCACTGGGCTTTGTACTCTATCAGGTGGGGCGAGAAACACCCCTGAGGTGTAAAGTG
>JAFTAC010000304.1 GCA_017458805.1 Victivallales bacterium
CAGCAACGAGAAAATAAGTGTTGGTCGTGGGAAGCCCTTTGGCATACGAAACATTGTCAGGCATATCAAGTCAGACACGATTCTGATATCCCTTGATATCATTTCAGTCGTATTAGCCTATTTGTTTGCGCTCATCCTGCGGTTCGACTGCTCGCTAAACGCGATTCCTGAGGTCTATTTCCGCATCTACCGTGCCTCGATTCTCTTCAGCGCGGCGGGGGCGGTCGTCTGCTACGCCCTCGGGCACCTCTACCATCGCGTATGGCGGTTCGCCAGCTACCGCGAGCTGGAGCTGTGCATCATCAGTATCCTGCTGTTTGTCCTTGTCCATGGGATTGCCGTGCCTCTGGTGCTGGACTCCATGCCGCTCTCCTATTATGTCTTCGGCGGCATCTTCCAGATGGGCGCGCTCCTGATGACGCGCTTCAGCAAGCGCATTTTCTTCCTGGAGTTCTCCAAGCGGCGCAGCCAGTCGCAGTCCTACAACAAGCTCAATGCGATGGTCATCGGCGGCGGCATCGCCGCGCAGATGATCATCCGTGAAATCAACACCGCAAAGGAGAGCAACTGCGTCGTGAGATGCGCCATTGACGACGACCCTGAAAAGCAGGGGTGCATCATCGAAGGCGTGCCGATTGTCGGCGGTCGCGATTTCATCTTCGATGCAGTCGCAAAGTTCCAGATCAAGCGCATCTTCTTCGCCATTCCGTCGCTTCCCGCCAGCGAGCGGCGCGACATCCTGAACATCTGCAAGGAGACAGGGGCGCAGCTGCTGGCCCTGCCAGGCATCTACCAGCTTGCGAACGAGGAGGTTACCGTCTCCAGGATGCGGGAGGTCTCCATATCGGACCTTCTGGGGCGCCCCCCGATCCAGGTTGACAACTCGCAGATTCTGAACTCCCTCCAGGGCAAGGTCGTCCTGGTCACGGGCGGCGGCGGCTCCATCGGCTCGGAGCTGTGCAGACAGATTGCGGGGCACTCCCCGAAGCAGCTGGTCATCCTCGACATCTACGAGAACAACGCCTACGACATCGAGCAGGAGCTGAAGCGGAGATACGGAATGCAGCTCAACCTCAAGGTGCTCATCGGGTCCGTGCGCGACACGCGCCTGCTCCAGCTTGTCTTCAGCGAGTACAGGCCCGAAATCGTCTTCCACGCAGCCGCCCACAAGCACGTTCCGCTGATGGAGGACTCCCCCTGCGAGGCCATCAAGAACAACGTCCTGGGCACCTACAAGACCGCCTGCGCCGCCATCGCCGCCGGCTGCCGCCGCTTCGTCCTCATCTCCACGGACAAGGCGGTGAACCCCACGAACATCATGGGGGCCAGCAAGAGGCTCTGCGAGATGGTGGTCCAGACCTTCGACCGCCTCTCCGCGGCGGGGCGGCTGGACAGGATACCCGCCCTCTGGTCCCACGTCCGCTTCGAGGAGGTGGAGCAGTCCATGGCCGTCAAGTCACCGCTGCCGCCCGGGCAGCGCACGGAGTTCGTGGCGGTTCGCTTCGGCAACGTCCTCGGCTCCAACGGCTCCGTCATCCCGCTCTTCAAGAAGCAGATAGCCGAGGGCGGCCCCGTGACGGTCACCTCCCCCGACATCATCCGCTACTTCATGACGATACCCGAGGCGGTCTCCCTGGTCCTGCAGGCGGCCTCGTATGCGAAGGGCGGCGAAATCTTCATCTTCGACATGGGCGAGCCGATGAAGATCGACACGCTTGCCCGAAACCTCATCAAGCTCTCGGGCCACAAGCCCGACGTCGATATCAAGATTGTCTATACGGGGCTGCGCCCTGGCGAGAAGCTGTACGAGGAGCGCCTCATGGCCGAGGAGGGCCTCAGCAAGACCGACAACGCCCTTATCTCCATCGCGAAACCGCTTGAAATCGACCTGGAAGCCTTCCTCAGGCAGCTCTCCAAAATCGCCGTCGCCGCATACGAGAACACAAACGAGATGAAGCAGCTGGTCAGCGAAGTCGTGCCAACGTACCATGTTGCGAAGTAGCATGTAGCCAGGCCGTCCACGGCCTGGTTATTGATTAAAGTTCTGTTCCCAAGAAGGGTGTTTGGGGTAAGCCGCGGAGCGGCGCAATCGCCCCAGCGGGGCGAAACATAGGATAGCCCCGGGTGAGCGCCCAAGGGCGCGACCCCGGGGTAGGCGAATCCCCATGACATCGCGCCCTGGAAGGGCGCAACTATTTCTTCTCCAATGTATTTGGTAGGTAATGTGGCGCCCTTCCAGGGCGCGGACAATCTACCCTTCCCAGACCCAGGGTTCGCGCCCTGCGGGCGCTCACCCTGGGCTATCCTATGTCTCGCCACTCCGTGGCGATTGCGCCCTTGCCAGGGCGCTTTTCGCCTCACGGAGATGCTGAACTGGCTCTGCGAGTACGTGGCGATTGCGCCCTTGCCAGGGCGCTTTTTCCACACACCCAATTGGAAGGGGCAACAAATATGATGTTGTTACCTACCCTTTGGGGGGATAAAACGTAAATAATTGTTCCAATTGCTGATTGCTAATGTATTGCAGATTCTTCAAGAGAGTGCTTGATGTCATATTGAGCTTGATTGCATTAGCACTTCTTTGGCCATTGCTTTTGCTGCTAGCCCTGTTCATCAAGTTGGACTCAAAGGGCCCAGCCCTTTTCAGGCAAAAACGCCTGGGTTTCAAAGGAAATGTCTTTGAGATGTTGAAGTTCCGCTCGATGATAGTCAATGCGGAGCACACGGGATCTGGAGTTTACAGCGGTAAGAATGATGCGCGTGTGACACGAGTTGGCAAAATCATCCGTGCCACAAGCCTTGATGAACTTCCGCAGTTCTTGAATGTGCTGCGAGGCGACATGAGTTTCATTGGTCCGCGCCCTCCCCTGACCTACCATCCTTGGCCGCTGGAGGAATATACGCCAGAGCAGAAACGAATGTTTGATGTGCGCCCTGGCATCACGGGCTGGGCGCAGGTTCATGGACGCAAGGATGTGGAATGGCATCACCGCATTGAACTCAATGTGTGGTATGTCGATCACTGCTCATTCTGGCTGGATGTGAAAATCTTCTTCATGACCATCTTCAAGGTTGCCACCAACGCCGACAACGAAAACAAAGGTGAGACTCTCAAGAAGCCATGACACTTAAGCTCTTTTATATCACGAACAATCCTACTGTGGCCTCCATCGCGGAGACGGCTGGCGTGGACCGCATTTTCGTCGATATGGAATATATCGGCAAGGCGGCGCGCCAGGGGGGAATGGACACGGTGCAATCACACCACACGGTAGAGGATGTGAAGGCAATTCGCGGAATCCTCACAAAAGCCGAGTTGCTGGTTCGCGTCAATCCAGTCCACGATGCCGCGCCAGATCAACCTTCGACTGAAGACGAAATAGATTCGGTGGTCGCAGCAGGAGCGGATGTGATTATGCTTCCCTACTTCAAGACGGTTGCGGAAGTCCAACGTTTCATCAAAGCCGTTGGAGGGCGTAGCCGCACTATACTCCTTCTGGAGACACCTGAGGAGGCGTCAATCATTGATGAAATCCTGGAGTTGAAGGGAATTGCCGAGATGTTCATCGGCCTCAATGACTTAAGTCTCGGATATGGCATGAAGTTCATGTTCCAGCTGCTTGCCGATGGCACGGTGGAGCGTCTGGCTCTGAAAATCCGCCAGAAGGGCATTCCATTTGGCTTTGGCGGTATTGCTGGAATCGGCACGGGGACACTCCCCGCAGAGGCCATTCTCAAGGAGCATTACCGTCTCGGCTCCTCCATGGTCATTCTCTCGCGTAGCTTCTGCAACTGTTCGAAAATCACGGACATGGATGTTATCCGCGACAAGTTTACCACAGGCATTCGGACACTGCGCGCGTTTGAGGAGGAGATTGCCGTTCATAGCGACTACTTCTCAAGAAACTCTGCGCATGTGCATGAG
>JAFTAC010000305.1 GCA_017458805.1 Victivallales bacterium
AGCGCGGGCTCTGCCCCGCGCGAATAGCGCAACCTGAAGAAGCGCGGGCTCTGCCCCGCGCGAATAGCGCAACCTGAAGAAGCGCGGGCTCTGCCCCGCGCGACAGCTCAACTTGAAGAAGCGCGGGCTCTGCCCCGCGCGAGAGAAATAACAACAAAAACAAAGGTGCGAAACAATGAAAGCCAGAAGCGATGAAAGCCTGGACACACCGATGACCCAGATGATGGACATCGTGTTCCTTCTGATCATCTTCTTCGTTGTGACCGCGTCTGTCGATAAGGATGTGGTGGATGAATCCATCAACCTGGCGCAGGCGAAAAGCGCCCCTGCGGTCGAGACCGTTGATCCGCGTGCCATAACCATCAACCTGACAAGCAAGGGCGAGGTGAACATCGCCCTGCGTCCCATGTCCATGCAGGCCCTCTACAACTTCCTCGTGAACATGCGCACGCAGAGCGGCAACTCGCTGCCCGTGCTCATCAGGTGCGATGCCAAGACTCGGTACAAGGACATTGGCAACGTGATGGACACTGCCGCCAAGGCTGGTCTTTACCGCGTGCGCCTGGTCGCCATGCTGGAGTGACAGGCTTCACTATAACGAGATTTGGGAGTTAAACTTATGAAACTCAAAAAAGCAGAGAACCTATCCGTTCAGATGTCATCGATGATTGACATCGTCTTTCTGCTTCTCATATACTTTATCGTTACCGCGCGCGAGGAGATTACGGAGGCGCATCTCTCCGTGAACCTGCCCGCGCCAGGGGCCGCCAAGGCGACCGAGAACAAGCCGCAGTTGCTTGAGCTCGAAGTCCACCAGGGGCGGTATTGCCTCAATGGCACCCCGCAGGAGACGAATGTCGTTGAAAGCATGCTTATGAGCTTTGGACGCATGGACCCCGACATGACCGTGATGGTGAAAGTGGCGTTTGACGCCTACGCCGCCGAACTGGTCACCGCGCTGGACCTTTGCGACAAGGCTGGATTGAAGAACCTCAACGTGGTTTCACTCCGTTAGGTCTTTATTTTTAGGGAGAAAATACTATGAGCGAAGAACAAGAACAACAAGTCAATACCGAAGGCGAACAGCCCTACGTTCCGCAATACACGGCAGTGGATACAGAGGCCGCGCTGGCCGCCTATCAGCACAGAAAGACAGTGGAAGGCTTGATGGGACCCATTGTCTCTTTGGTCGTCCACGTTGTCTGCCTGGGCTCCCTGCTCCTTTTCTACGAGCCAGATGCGCCGAAAGTCAGCAAGACCATTGAAATCGAGACCAAGGAACTGGAAATCAAGGAGCTGGACAAGAAGGCCCTGGAGGAACTCCAGGAACTGGAGGAGATTGCGCAGGACATGGTGCCGACCGTCGAGAAGCCGACTGTCGCCGTTGACGCCTCCGTCGATGTCGGCTCTGTCGCCGACTTCAGCGACGCCATGGCCTCTACGGACAATGCCACCGACTTCAGCGACGTGCTGGACATCCGCGCCAACGACTCCCCGCTGAAAATCTCTTCGCTCTACGGTGGACGCTCCAACGAGGGGCGTGAGAAGACCCGCAAGAAGTTCGGCGGCTCCGATGCAACGGAAATCGCCGTGCTCAAGGCTCTTCGCTGGCTGAAGAAGACCCAGAACCCGAATGGCTCCTGGGCCCCCTCCGAGCAGGAGGCAATGACGGGTCTGGCCCTGCTCACCTTCCTTGCCCATGGTGAAACCCCCTCCCCCGACAACGAGGAGTTCGGCGAAACGGTGCAGCGCGGCATGCAGTGGCTAGCCGACCGCATCAACGCCTTGAACCGTCCTCCAGCCGACTACCGCAACGGCATCGCCGCCTACGCTCTCTCCGAGGCGTATGGCATGACGAAAGTTCCCTTCCTGAAGCCCCCGATGGAGAAGGCCTTGCAGTGGCTGGTTGACGGCCAGCAGAAGAGCGGTGGCTATGACTACGGCTACAAGAAGGAGGCCCGCTGGGACCTCTCAGTTGCCTGCTGGCAGTTCCAGGCGATGAAGGCTGGCTATGTGGCGGGCGCCGAGGTCAAGGGGCTTGAGGACGCCATCGAAAAAGGCATCAAGTTCATGAAGAACGTCACATACGACAAGAAGAAGCAGCGTTTCGGTTACAGCTCACCTGGCAGCGGCAGCGACGGCCTTCAGGGTGCTGCGGTGCTTTGCCTCCAGCTGCTGGGCGATGCCAATTCCTTCGAGGCCAAAAATGGCGTCAAATACATCAGCGACAACATGAACGGCAGTTGCAAGGTCGCCTGGGTCAACCCCAAAAAGAAGGTTGACGCCGCCCACCAGAACGAACTCTACGCCTGGTACTACCAGACGCAGGCCATGTTCCACGCTGGCAAGAGCACCTGGAAGAACTGGAATGCCATGTTCGCGCCTGAGTTCATCAAGTACCAGAATCCAGAAGGCTACTGGGAATGCCCCAATGCCGACAAGAAGCTCTACAAGGTCCCGTATGACAAGTGGTACACCACCTGCCTCGCCGCCCTCTCCCTCCAGGTCTATTACCGCTATCTGCCTACCTACAAGATGCCCAAGGGCATAGCAAAGGCAGAAAAAACCACGATGCAGAAGCTGGACGACGACCTCGGCCTCGATCTGTAGAGGGTTCGGGGCTGGCGCGTCCACGCGCAGGGGGTTTGGGGGGCGTCAGCCCCCCGTCGTTTGTAGGGGTTCGGGGGGCGTTCCCCCGTCGTTCGTAGGGAGCGGTGCATTGCCGCTCCCCATTTCTTTTTTATTATGCCACGTTTTTTATTATTCCTCATTCTGTTTCTTGCCGCTGTGCAATGTATGCCTGCCGCGCCTCCAAACGATTCGGAAGGTGGGCAGGCTTCTTCGACGGCGGGGGCGCCGTCGTTACACCAGTCAGAAGATGCCGCCCAGAAGGCGACTCGGCCAGAGGTGCGTATTGGCTACATGGCGGGCAATGGGACACGCTACATTCGCAGCTACCCTGGGGCACTCAATTCGCTTTTGGAGCATGTCGCCAAGGAGACCAACATCAATGTCTCCACCACGCCCGTGGAGCTTTCCAGCTTTGCCGATGAACGCATGGCAGAGTGTCCGTTCATCTACGCCAATTTCGCCGAACGGGAGAATTGGGTCTTCACGGATGAAGAGAAACTTGCCTTGAAAGCCTACCTGGAGAATGGCGGCTTCCTCTACATCGACGCAGGCATCACGGCTTCGTTCCTGCGCGAGCACCCTGAATACGGCCAGCACCACAGCTATGCGGAGTGGGATGCCTCGCCTGAACTCAAGGAGACCTTCGCAGACTTGTTCCCAGGGCGCACTTTCATGCCGCTCAAACGCTCCGACCCGCTCTTCCATGTCTTCTATGATGGTCTCCCCGATACCTCGCTCCTGCCCGATTCAGTCCGCGAATACACGATACGCGAGAAGTGGCCAGACGGAACCTACTCCGCTGTCGCATTGCGCATCAAGGGGCGCATCGCCGTGCTATGCACGCCCATCGTCGCCATGGGCTGGGCCCGCAATTCCCTCGGCCAGTGGCAGACCACCATCAACTTCAGAGTGCTGGAAAGCACACAGGGGCTTGACGAATTGCTGAAAACCGCCGCATACGGCGGCGTCCGCTTCGAGGTTGTGCGCGAGGACAACGACAAGGACATCATCTACTGTCAGAAGGCCGCCACCCCCGCCTGGGCCAACGAACCTGGCAACAAGTGGCGTGTATTCCGCTACTACGGCAGCCGTGAAATCAGCGACTTCGCGCATGTCTTCTACACTCGCCTCGGCACCAATATCCTCGTGCATGCACTAACGCAGTAGAATTAGGAATTAGCAATTAACAATTTACCCCCTAAGCCCTAACCACTAACCACTAGCCACTAACCACTTAATTGCTAATTGCTTGATAGTGGAAAGTGCGTGTCTCACCTGGGGCTAGAGGGCTTTCAGGAAGCAGAAGCTCCACGGTGCGCATGAAACCGCCACGTGTGCCCAGCCAGCTATAGAAGCCACTATAGCCCTCGCCTGGCTCAATGGTCACCGCTTCGCGCAAGGCACCGTCCTGCGCAGAAACAACCAGTGGGGCAGGTTTCCACACGCCATTTCGGATGGTTGGCAGGAAAGTGCTTTGCGCACCCTCCACGAGATAGACCGAATCTGGCTCATCGCCGACCGTAAGACTTCCCGTGCTCAGTTCGCGCCTAGTCGCGCCGAAGCGGCTGCCTGGCATCGGCTGCGAAAGCAGTCGCACAGGGAAAGGCATCAGCTTGTCAGTGGGGTTGCGGAAGCTCGTCTCAACCTCCAGCGCATTGCCTGTGAGGCGATAGATGCGGGTTATCTCCAGCTTTTCCAACGGATTGACGGCGGTGTCCTCATCGGCGAAGCGCGGCACCTGATAGGCAATCTTAACATCGGGCTTCCCATCCGTGATTCCAAGTTCAACGACTTCGCCGCGCACAGGCTCCTGCTTGGGAATGTGGAAGGCGACGCGCCCAATGAAGCCGTTGCGCAAGAGTTCCACGCCATCCTTTTTCAATCCCCTTATTTCCAGCGAATTGAAGACATCTAAGTCAGCGGAGAGTGTGCCTTTGACCAGCCGAATTACAGGCTCGCCATCCTGACCTGCGCCCCATTGAATCAAGGCGTCGCCCTGGCGGCTCTCCTTCAGGATGGGGCTGCCAAACTTCCGCTCAGCCGCCGCAATCTCCGCCGCCAATGAAGCATGCTCGGGAGGCTCGGAGGTAATAATCTGCGCTACGTCCATCGGGTCAACTGCAAAGAGGAAGGAATGCCCGCTTTTTTCAGAGGCCTCCAGCAGCAGTCGCTCATTTGTGTAGTTGAAGAGCGTGAGCAGCCGCCTGCCCTTCCATTCATGGACGGTGAAGCGCAGTTTCCCCGAGAAGTCAGGGTAGTAAATGGTGACAGGCTTCCCGTCATCGCCCGTCACCGTGCGAGAGGCGGAATTCTTGGCGATGATTTTTAACTCGTCGTCGCAACGGCTGCCCTCCATGTAATACTCCTCGTATTTCGACACCAACCCATAGCCTTCGGCAATCGCCCTGAGATAGCTGGCGGAGAGGATGTCGGTGGGATAGTACCAGATCCCGATGCAGCCCAATGCCGCCGCTGCCACGACATTCTGCCGCACGCCCTTTGGCGTATAGGTGTCAAACCACGCCTTCAGCTCCTCCGCCGGGTCCTGCCCAGGGAAGATAGGCTTCTTCTGATGGCGGCGATTGAGCGTCACGTCATCGAAGAACTTCGTACCGATGGCATAGCCCATGATAAGGTTCTCGTCGGCGTATTTGTCCGCGTCCATCGCATCGACGCCAGCCGTCCAGGTGCCAGGACCGAAGCGGGAGTCGATTTTGTTGGTGCAAAGCAGCAGACGGTAGCCCTCCTGGTGGATGCGGTTCGCGAGCTTAGCGATGAGCTGGCGGTGGACTTCAAGCATGTACTGTTCCCACTGCGTGCGCAGAGGCCCCTTGCACTCCTCCTCCGTTGGAATTATGTCAAGTTTTTGCACACGAGCAAACCGCTCACGTCCCTCCTGGTCATACCCCTGCTCGACGTATGGTTCCACATTGAGGAAGATGTCCCTTGCGTTGGGGTATCGCTCCCTGAGCAATGGGAAGAGAGCCTTCAGGTAGGCCTCGAAGGTTCCCTTGGGGTCTTCCAGGGGATACCAGCTGGAAACCGCCGCGCGCCCCGTGCTGGGCGGCATGCTCTTCTTGAACTCCTGATACTCTGGCAGGGGCACCCACCCCTCCATCTGCATCCCGCCGAAATAGAGGATGCGGTGATAGCCAGGGACATCCCCATGGGAGACCGCCCCGAAAAGGAGCGGCTCCTTTTGCGTGAGGGAGTGCCAGAAGGCCGACATATCCTGTTCTTCGCTGCTCCCTTGAAAGGCGGAGAATCGGCTGGCTGGCGCAAATACGCCGACTAGAAAACGTCGGCAGGGCGGTGCCTCCATCTTTACGGGTGGGACAACGGCTATCGGCTCGTCTCCTTTGCTGACAATGGTGCCATCGATGTCAACCTGCCAGTGGCAGCTGTCGCGCTTGCCTGCACTGCCAGGCTTTGCGCGAATCATGATGCAGTTGCGCCGCCAGTTGCTCTTGATAAGTCCGCTAAGGAGCGAATCAAAGGGGATGGTATATTTCCTGTAGCCTGGATGCGATTGGTCAACCACGATTTGCTGCAGGGGGAAATAGTTGCCTAAGGTCTGCGAGATGAGCCCGCCCACCCCGACGAGTTCCAGATAATCGGGAAGATTCAGGGTGAGGGTCAGCTGCTTTCCAGAAGGGTTCTTGGGGCGCTGAAAGCATTTCAGCGTCCACTGCGCAGGGAGGTTCTCGGCGATTTCATAAGCCTCGCCTGGCTTTTGGAAGCACATGGGGAAGATACCGAAGGAGAAGCCCTCCTTTTCGGCTGCGCTCTCCAGGTTTTTGTTAAAGGGGGTCAGCTTCACCTGGTCGAACCAGACCGTGCCCGTCGCGTAGGTCAGGCGGAGGATGATTGTTGCTGGCTTCTCCTTGAGGTAGCGCTTGGTGTGCACCTTGTAGCTTGCCTTCTTCCAGTCGAAGGTGCCCGTGTCCGACTTGTAGGTGCCGCGCGAGGAGAAGCGGAGTGCGCCGCCTTTTGCGGGCTTGAGCCATACGTCCGCGCCGTGCAAGGGCGAATTGTCCGAGACAATTCCCTCCGCCTTGACGTAGAACGAGAGCTCGTAGAACTCCGTCTCTTCATCCAGCGGCAGCTCCATCTCTGCCTTGGCGACCTGCTTGGCATCCGTGCAGACCAGCTTCACCGACGGTCTATCCCCCATGCGCACCGTCTCATCCAGCGAAGCCCTTGCCCCCAACGTGAGCTTGTCAGGCGTAATCTGAATGACATCGGCAGCCAGTGCCATTGTTGATAAAGCACCACCCAGGAAAAGAAGCACTGTCAAGATAGATAATCGTAAGCTAATGATGACGTGGTTGTTGAGGTGGTGAGCATGAAGCTGCTCCATTGCAGTGCATTTCAGTCGTGGCTCTATCATTGTTATAACTTATTATTAAACATATTATGGCTAAAAACGGTGTTTCCCTGAACTGGGGCCCCGCCCTTAGGGTTGGGGTCAAATATAGCCTGTTTCGGGGGGCTTGTCAAGTCGGCTTTTTGATATTCAAAAGCTCACCTTATTTTCTTATAGACATTTGAAGAAAGTTGTATATAAAAGTTGGGGAATTATCTACTTCAGTTGCCGATTGCCGTTTCCCCAATGATTTGTTCCCTCATTATGGGAGGAAAAACAACGATTTATTGTTGCGCCCTCACGGGCGCCTGGAATCAAGGGGATGCCTTTCCGTCCGCGGCGCGCACGACCTGCGCTTGCCGCTTCGCGGCTGCCGAAAAAACTTCAGAAAACTAAAGTATATAATACCCAAAAGTTGAAGGTAGAGCGGCCACCTTTGGCGCGAGCAAACCCCACAGGTTAGTGTGGTGTGTTCACACTACACTAGGTAACACTCCCCAGCTTTGTTTACGCCGTGCCACGTAGCGAAGCGACACAGCGCATATCACTCGCCAAACCACTATAGGCTCCAGCTTCTTGTCCCAAGAGTGTTCTGTTTTCGTTCTTGACAAAAGGGAAAGACAAGCTACATTAGTGTTGGGGAGAACCTAACTCACATTTTACTAATACACAAGGGAAAACAATGGACAGAAGGCAATTCATCAAAGATCTCGTGGCGATGGCTGCACTTGCACCCGTTACACGCATTGCTGCCAAGGCAGGAGCCGATGGCGACAAAAGTTCCGACATCCTTGAAGGGCTGCAAGTCACTCGCAGGCCTTTCCGCAATACGGCGCAGACCGTTCCCCTGCTGGGCTTCGGCTGCATGAGGTTGCCCACCCTGGAGGGTGGCAAAATCGACATCGCGACCGTCCGCAAGATGGTTGAGCGCGCGATGAAGGCAGGCTGCAACTACTTCGACACAGCCTATATGTACCATGGCGGCCAAAGCGAACGCTGCATGGGCGAAGTGCTGAAGGCTTACCCACGCGATTCCTTCTATCTGACCGACAAGATGCCAGTCTGGTCCGCACAGGACGCTGCGGGCGTTGAGAGAATCTTCAAGGAGCAGTTGGAACGCTGCCAGACCGAGTACTTCGATTTCTATCTGGTTCACTCCCTTAACAAGGCCAACTGGGACCTTGCCCAGAAGTTCAAGGCATACGAGTTTCTCTCACAGATGAAGAAAGAGGGGAAAATCCGCCGCCTGGGCTTCTCCTTCCATGATACGCCCGAGGTTCTGAAGACCATTATCCAGAGCCATGAGTGGGACTTCTGCCAGATTCAGTTGAACTACCTTGACTGGGATTTGTACCGTTCCCGTGAGCAGTACGAAATCGCCGCCGAGGCGGGCGTTCCGCTGGTTATCATGGAACCGCTGCGCGGCGGCGTACTGGCCTCGCTGTCACCTGATGCCACGGATATTCTGAAGAAGGCGAACCCCGAAGCCAGCGCGGCCTCCTGGGCCTTCCGCTTCGTGGGCAGCCTGCCCAATGTGATGTGCATCCTTTCAGGCATGACCCGCCCAGAGCATCTGGAGGACAACATCAAGACCTTCTCGCCTCTCAAGCCCCTCACCGACGATGAGCGTAAGGTACTGGACGAGGCCTTGTTGGCGTACAGGAAGAAGCTTGCGGTGCCATGCACTGCCTGCCGCTACTGCATGCCCTGCCCCTTTGGCGTGCAAATCCCCCGCATCTTCGGCATCTACAACCAATACAAGGCCTCTGGCAACAGGTGGCAGTTCAACAGCCACTACAACTCCCTCCCGAAGAGCGGACGTGCCGACTCCTGCGTCGGCTGCCGCCGCTGTGTCCAGCACTGCCCCCAGAAAATCCAGATACCCGAAATGCTGGCGAAAATCGCCCAAGAAGTGAAATAGTACCTGTTCTGTGCCGGGGGCTCAAACTTGCGGGGAGCCGCACCAAAGGACGGGGGGCAGTTTCCCGTGCCGCCCGCACCACTCGCCGCGCTAGTGCGCGGCGCACGGGGTTGGTAAGGGCAGTATCAGTTGTGTGGTTGGCTGGTTCAGCATTGTTTCACCGTTCTGCGTCTGAATGATGGTGCCCTTAGGGATGGGAAGCTCGGTGCGGAGCGTGATGGTGCCGTCGCAGTAGCTTAGGTCGGTCTTGCCGTAGCGCGTATAGACGCCGTGCATGGATGGGTTGTGTTCCAGCTCGAAGGGTGCGTAGGCTCCGAAGAGAATCACCTTGCCAGGCACGCAGTGGAACATGCGGCAAATCTGAAGCTCCAGATAGCGCCCGTCGTTGCTGGCGTTGGGTTGCCAGGCAGTAAAGCCCGCGTCCGTAGCGGAGAAGCGTTCCTGCGTCAGGTGAAGGTCTGGCGTCACGGCGAAGCGTCTGAACACCTTGGAGGCTGCCCATGCGCGCTTCCATTTGCCCAGCTCCAGGTACATCCGTGTAATCGCCAGTTCGTTGTTACCGATGTAGTAGATGCCGTGGGTCACCTCGGAGCAGAAGAGGCCTCGGAAGGCGTGTTCCTCCATCCATTGCAGGAAGCCCGACATGCGCGGCTCGGTCGCCGTGGAGACATTGGCCGTACAGCAATCAAACGGGGTGTCCGTGAAGCGGAACTCGTGGCAGACGTGTGCGTCGTCGCCGTAGGAGCGGTTGAGGAAGCCGTCGGGTTGGCGGCGGCTGTCGAGCGCCTTGTCCATGCACTGCTTATAGATGTCGCACTCCTGCCTGAAGGTCTCGTATTCGGGGTGGCCAATGGCTTGGAGCGCATCGCGCAGGGCCATGAGCCCCGCCAGCGTCCAGGCGTCGGTGAAGACAAGTTGCCCGAAGTCGCCATCGGAAGCGCATGCGGGCGGCATCACGCCGTAGTTGGGGGCGTCAGGACGGCGCGTCGCGCGAATCTCCCCCAGAATCCAATGGCCTGCCCGCAGCATCTTTTCGAGGAAACACTCCTTGAACGATGCATCCTGCGTACACCGCAGATACTCGCCAGCCAGAATCAGAGCGGCGCCTGTGCTGTTCGCCCACTTGGGGCCGCTGGTGCCAACGGCTCCACTTGTGGTGGTGAACTCGCCTGACGGCGGGCAACCGCCATCTTGCAGAGAGAAGATGAACTCAATGACGCGCCGTGCCTCCGCAAAGTGGCCCAGCCAGATGAGGGGTCTGACGGCGCACATCGCCTCCCATACCCACACGTAGAAGCGTTCGGAGCTGCCCCCTTGGCAGGGACGCAGTGTGCCGTCAGGCATCTGCATAAGCAACTGCAAGTCGTTCAGGCGGATGGCCTCGATGGCGGCATCCTCGCGTTCATCGCCAGTTCGCAAGGCGGGCTTGCCTTCCAACAGGGAGTGCCATTTCTGGACGGCGGCCTTCTCCACCTTGTCGTAGGGTATATGAAGACCCTTCTGATAGGCAGAATCCCTGCTGAAATCAAACGACAGTTCAAAACTCTCTTCCTGCTGTGGCTTCAAGGTGATTTCCAGCTTCAGCGCATTGCTGACATGCTCCAGCTGGTATTCGGGGAAAACACGATAGGGCGTGCCCCAGAGGAAGTTCGCATTGGGGTTCTGTCCCGTGAAATCGGCCTCCTCGACCCATTCAGGCGCGAAACGATTGGGCGTCACAAGACCGCAAAGCCCTTGCACCCTGTCACGAAGGCAGAACGCGGGGCTAAAGCCCCGCGCACAGGACAGGTGGAACGCATTGTCGCGGAACAAGTAGGAATCGTCTGGCAGCCAGCGACGCGCATCCCACGTGAAGCTGATGTAGTGGTAGTCGAACACCTTTGATTCAAGCGGCTTTGTGGGGCGCACCCATACGGTTGCACGCTTTTCCGCAAAGCTCTCGTTGCGAACGGTCATTTTGACATGAAGCGTGCCATCTGTTCCCATGCAGTAGTCCGTGAGATAGACAAGGTCCCAGGCGGTGAAATCCGCCCGCATGATGGGCAGGCTGTCGAACTTGCGGGACATCTGCACTTGGCGGAACTCGGGCACGAAGGGCACCTCGCCGAACGCGAACGAAACCAGGTCCACGTGCAGGTTTGAAGCGATGGCGCGGTCTGCCTCGATGGAAGTGTTCAGCGATGGTGTCTCCAGGCTGTAAACATTCATCGCACAATCGCAGAAGGCCAGCTTTTCGGAGCCAGGGAAGTTGATGGGGGCGTGGACAGAGTAAGGCAGGTGTGCCTCGAATGCTGTGGCGGAAAAGACCTCGTTCCAACTTTTATCGTCTAATTGCGGGTAGGTTGTCATGGCAAGTGTATTTTGGGGTTATATTAGGGATATGTGCGGGCTTGCGCCCGCACCACAGGACAGGGGGCTGTCGGATATGCGCGGGCTTGCGCCCGCGCCACAGGACAGGGCTGTCGGATATGCGCGGGCTTGCGCCCGCGCCACAGGACAGGGGGCTGTCTGTTCTGTGCCCGAAGCGCAAGCTTCGGGGTTATAATATACCTCCAGTAAACCATAAGCAAAACAAGGTTGGCAAAAATGAAAATCTTCTTGTCTCTCTTCATGCTCTTTTGGGGGGCTTTCGCCTTTGCGCGGGAGTTCCAGGTCAATGTCAACAACGGGGTGCCGCAGATTGAGGTGGACGGGCAGCCTGTGCGCGCACGCTGGTTCTTCGGTGCGCCCGCCATCAGCACCCACCGCGTTCAAGTCGGCGAGCAGCGTTTCACCATCACGCTGTCGCCATCTGAAACAGGGCTGGCTCGCACCACCTTCCACTTCCGCTTCGGGCATCACCCGCTGGACATCCTCATCGACCAGTTCGAGGTCGTGGACCTCACCGATGGCACGCATCTGCTGCCATTGGACGAGTTCGACTATACGCCTGAGGAGTTTCCAAAGCAGTGGAGCTTCTTCCCGCGCGACGAGCGGAACACCGTTGGCAAGATGCAAATGGTTCCAAAGGGCGGCGTCAACAACTCCGCCGCCTTGAGGATAACACAGCACGACCCTGCTGATAAGAAATGGCCAGACTTCCACTGCTACACGGTTCCCGTGCCACTGGACCTCAAGGAGGGGCACAAGTACGAGGTACGCTTCTGGCTCAAGTCTGACGTCACCACGCGCCTCAACTTCGGCGTCTATCGCCCCGATCCGACCGCCTACGTCAGGCGAATGCTTGATGCCGAGGAGAACTCGATGTTTCACTCGCAGATTAAGCTGGCGGATGCGGTGGGAATCGACTTTATCACCCCCTACATCAACATGCCGTGGCCAGAGCATGGCAAGGAGACCGACTGGTCGCCTGTCGATTCCCTGATGGACCAAATCATCCGTGCGAACCCGAAGGCAAACGTGGTGCTGCGGGTGACGCTCTATGCGCCTGCCTGGTGGCTGAATGCAAACCCTGGCGAGCTGATGGCCTGGCAGGAGGCAAAACACGACCACCCTAGGCGCGCCAGCATCTCCTCGCTTAAATGGCGCGAGGAGGCCGCCGCGCAACTTGTGAGATTCATCAACCACGTGGAGGAGAAGTACCCCGACAACATCGCAGGCTACCATCCCTGCGCACAGGCGACGCAGGAGTGGTACTATGTCGATGCCTGGGGGCAGGACTACCACGGCTACTCCGAGGCCGAGACGCAGGCATGGCGCAGGTGGCTCCGCAAAAAGTACGCCAGCGACGATGCATTGCAGACGGCTTGGAAGCGGGCAGATGTCACGTTGGAAAACGCCCCTGTGCCAACCGTCCAGGAGCGTGAGAACGCGACCGTCTATGGCATGCTTGTGATACCGAACGAAAACAGGCAGGTGGTTGACCACAACATCTTCCTGCAGGACGAAATGAGCGATGCCCTTCTCCACATCGTCGGCGCCATCCGAAAGACCATCGGGCGGAAACGCCTCATTGTCGCCTTCTATGGCTATGGCTTTGAGTTTTCCAGCATGAACCGCATCAGCGCATGCGGACACCTTGCCCTGAACAAGGTGCTTCAAAGCGATGCACTGGACATCCTCTGCTCGCCCTTCTCCTACTTCGACCGCCTGTCGGGCGGTGGCGGCCTCATGATGGCTCCCGTGGAGTCCGTGATGAACGCAGGGAAGCTCTGGCTTTGCGAGGACGACACGCGCACCTATTTGGCAGAGGGAATGCCGCTTATGGGCGTGAACGACTATGTCCATACCCTGGAGGAGAGCCAGAACGTCCTTCTGCGTAACACGGGCGAGGAGATCATTCGCAACCTCGCCTGCTGGTGGATGGATTTAGGGCGTTTCGGCTGGTACAACGACCCGAAGCTGTGGGACGTCATGCGCTGGGTGGAGGAGGCAGACATGGACAAACTCCGCAACCCCAGGCCCTTCACTCCATCCGTCGCCATCGTGTTCGATGAGTTCTCACCTGTCTTCACAAAGGGGGCCAACCCTGTCTCCGCGCCACTCGTCAGCATCAACCGCCAGAACTTCGCCCATGCTGGCGTCAGCTATGGGCAGTATCTGCTGGATGATGTCATCCGCAAAAAGGTCCCTGCGAAGCTGCTTATGATGCTCAACCCCTGGGTGATGACCGCCGAAAGGCGTGCAGCTCTGAAGGCCTCGCTGGAGGGCAAATTCGTCCTCTGGTGCTCCGCTCCCGCCGTTATCGACGCGGACAACGGCGTGGATTTGGAGGCCTCGCGCCAGCTGACAGGTTTCAGGCTGGCCCGCAACCAGGGCGATGTCAAGGTGGCGACCGCCACCCCAGACGGCAAGAAGCTGGGGATGCCCGACAGCTGGGAGGCGATTGAAGTCTGGAAGCAGGTGCCGCTTGTGATGTCCGTCCTGCCCGAAAGGGGGGACAAAGTGCTGGCCACCTGGCCAGACGGCTCGGCTGCGGTCGTCCTGCGCGACAACTCTGCATTCTGCGCGACGCCACTCATGCCACCGCCTGTGCAGCAGGCCATCTTCCGCGCAGCAGGCATCCACATCTACACCGCCGACCAGTGTACTTTCTATACGGACGACCATTACGCCATCCTCCACGGTACCAGCAAAGAAAAGAAGGAGATCACTCTGTCACTGCCACGGAAAGCCCGTGTCTATGATGCGCTGACAGATGCACCTCTCACGCTAGCTCCTGTCCAGCAGCTGACCATTCCATTAGGGTTTGGCGCCTCCCGTATGCTCTACTGGAAGTGAGTAATTTAGAGCGTAATATGCGCTTTCCACCATGTAAAAAAACGCCCCTCCAGCCAGGGAAAAACCTGGCTGGAGGGGCGAACTGATTAAATTTTTCCTCTACGCTGTGTTCCCCAAGAGGTTAACTAAAGGCTTCTTTTTGAAACCACAGATTACACAGAATACACAGATGTTTTCAGCCGCGTAAACGCGGCTGAAAACGGGGTATTTATTGGGTACGGCAAAAAATGAACCGCGAAGTGCCGCTTGGCGGCACTTCGCATCTGTGTAATCTGTGTAATCTGTGGTTAAGTAACTACCCTTGTGGGGGACATAGCATACCTCTAAAGGTTTACGGGTGTGCGCACCTCAAGAGTTTTGCAACAACCAATGGGTTGAATTAGTGCCTGGGGTGGTGCATGCCTGGTCCAGGACGGAAGCCTGGATGATGCGGCGCGGGACCAGGGCGGAAGGCAGGGCTATGATGGATGGGCGGCGGTGCAGGATGATGGTGGTGGTAATAGCTGCCGCCATACCAGCGGGCCGATGGATAGTAGTAGCCGCCACCATAGATGATGGTCGGCCTGGTCACAACAGGCTGAACCACTGTGGGAGCTGTCACAACAGGCTGCACCACTGTCGGAGCCGTCACAACGGGCTGCACGTAGGTGGTTGCCGGCTGGACGTAGGTGGTTGCCGGTTGGACAACCGTCGTGGGGCCGACGTAGGTGGTTGTGGGCTGCACGTAGGTAGTTGTGGGCTGCACGTAGGTCGGCTGCACGGGCTGCACGTAGGTGCTGGTTGTATGGACTTCGACAGGCCTGGGGTTGATGAGAGCCGCCGTGCGGCAGACATCGTTGACGACGGAGATGATGTCCAGGACGGTGTAGAGGTCGCGATGGGGCGGCCCGTGATGATGCCCTGCCTGGGCGGTGGCGCAGGTGATGGCCAGTGCGGCGAATGCGGTAATAAGTGCGTTGTGCTTTTTCATAGTGTCCTCCTTGGTTAATAGAATTAATGTATTGTTTTTTTCGCCTTTTACAATAGCAGATAGAACTAATTTTACCTTTTTTCTACAGTTTTTTGAAAAAAAGAGATATATTATTAAATCTGCTAAAGAAGGTCTTCCAAGAGACCTTTCATTTAAACAAACGTTTGATTTTTTATTTTATTATTCACCATGACAAAAAAAATCTGTTTCCTCTTAATTTCAGCTGTCTTTGCATTTGCACTGTCGGGATGCATCTCCCATTCCAAAACCTCCACCTATATTCTGTGTCCCGATGAAAGTGCCGCCAAGCAATACAATGCCCTCGTGCGTGTAAACGCGATTGAGCTGCCCGAATACCTGGACAGAAGCATGATTATGGTGCGCGTCAGCAAGCACACCATTGGCTCTCTGAAGGGGCACCAGTGGGTGCAGAACTTCAAGAAGATGATACAGAACTCCCTGGCAGCCAATCTGCTGCTGCGCTCGAATGGAAGCAACGAGGCCCCGCAGTTCAGCGTCTTCGTGAAGATTGAGCGCTTCGAGCTGGATAGCCAGAACACCTTGAAGGTGTCTGCCGAGTGTTCGCTCTACACCAATCCTCCAAAAGGTGCAAAGCAGTTCTGCAAGTCCTTCCCCTTTACAGCAAACTATAACTGGGACGGCGTGAATGTCGATGCTCTGATTGGCCTGCATGACAAGGCCCTTTCCGACATGGCAGAACTTATTGCAGGAAAAGCAGTCGGGCTATAAGGGATATGATATAATGATTAAGACCATCGCCGTTGACATTGGAAACGTCTCCGTCTATATAGACACTTTCGCGTTCCCGCGCGCACTGGGTCTCAAGGATGGCTTCACGCCCGAAATGCGCGAACTCCAGCGTCGCGTAGAGTGGGGTGAAATCACCGACGAGGAGTTTTTCAGCGAGCTTTTGAAGCTTACCCCAGGCTGGAGTGATGAACAGCTCCGCAAGGTTTTCGATACCATCCTGCTGAGCCCCGTGCCTGGCATGGAGGCCCTGCTTGCAAAACTCTCCGCCAGCGGCGTGCAGGTTGCTTTCTTCTCAGACATATCACCTGCCCACTTAAAAGGTTTCCGTGAACGGTTTCCTTCTGCGGTCAACTACCCTGGCATCTACAGCTTCGACGTTGGTGCATGGAAACCCTCCCCTAAGTTTTTCGAGGCCTTTGAAAAGCGCTTCGGCAAGCCTGATATCTACGTCGATGACCGCCTAGACTTGATTCAGGCCGCCCAGCAGCATGGCTGGAACGCACAGCAATTCCAAAATGCAGAATGGCTGGAAGGGATTGTTTTCTAGAGTCTTGGATATAATTCAGAGGGGTAGCCGCATCCGTGGCTACCCCTCTGAATTATTGTTTCAATCTTAACGATTTGCTTTCCAAGCGTTGTGGTCAGTGTGAAGCAGGTGGTGCGCTTTCTCGGAGAGAGGAGCCCCCAGGTAGTCAGCGTATAATGTGTTAATGTCGCTGTTTTCGTGCGAGAAGCGAACCTTGCTTTCGCTGTCGAGCTTCCAGAGTTTTTTGCCACGATAGGCAGCCAGTTCCTGGCCATCGTGGATGGGCTGTCCGCCACCACCTGCGCAGCCGCCAGGGCACGCCATGATTTCCACGAAGTCGTAAGCGACTTCGCCGTGCTTCAGTGCCTCCATAAGCTTGCGCGTGTTGCCGAGCCCAGAGACCACGGCGAAGCGGACGGCTCCCACACCTGGCACTTCCACGCTGCTCTCCTGCCAGGCCTTGCCAGGGACAGGACGGTATGGAGCAAAAGCGTCCGCATCGGGATTTTTACCTGTTATGAAGTAGTAAGCAGAGCGCAGGGCTGCCTCCATCACACCGCCTGTGGTGCCAAAAATCACTCCCGCGCCCGAGCTGCTGCCCAACGGCGAGTCAAAAGGCGCATCCTCAAGGTTGGCGGGATTCACGCTCTGCATAGCCAGCATGCGGCAGAACTCGCGCGTGGTGAGCACCACATCGACATCGGGGTCGCCACAGGCGTCCCGCAGGGGCTCCAGTTCGCACTCCGCCTTCTTGGCGGAGCATGGCATCACGGAGACCACGAACATCTTGTGCGGGTCAATGGACGACCTCTCCGCAAAGTAGGATTTGGCGACCGCCCCGAACATCTGCTGCGGCGACTTCGCTGTGGAGAGATTTTCCGTGAACTCGGGGTACTGTGTCTTCAGGAAGCGCACCCAGTCAGGGCAGCAGGAGGTAAACATCGGCCATGGATGGCTGTTGTGGTGCTTGATGCGCTCAATGAGTTCGCTGGCCTCCTCCATAATGGTCAGGTCCGCCGCAAAATTGGTGTCGAAGACATAGTTGAAGCCAAGGGCCTTCAGGGCGGCGACCATGCGTCCGACAGTTGCCACGTCCATGTCCAGTCCAAACTCCTCGCACCATGCGGCGCGCACGGCGGGGGCCACCTGGATGACGGTGGTTACCTCTGGATTCGCGAGGGCGGCCAGCACCTTGTCCGTGTCGTCGCGTGCGGTCAATGCGCCTGTGGGGCAGTGGGTCACGCACTGCCCGCAGAAGGTGCAGGCGGTCTCCACAATCGGGCGGCGGTCGTAGGTATCGACCACCGAGCGACTTCCACTGCCGACGGCATCCCAGATGCCGATGGTCTGCATCTTGTCGCAGACCTGCACGCACCTCATGCACTGAACGCACTTGGAGGCGTCGCGCACGATGGGGCACGCATCCGAAGCGGCATTCCGCTCGGGTTTCACATCGTATGGGATGTCACGCAAATTGAACTGCTTCGACAGCGTCTGCAGTGTGCAGTTGCCGTTGCGTATGCAGGTTGTGCAGGAGGTGCGGTGCCTTGCTAGAATCAGCTGGAGGTTGGTCTTGCGTGCGGCCATGACGCGCGGAGTCTCCGTGTGGACAACCATACCCTCGGCAACAGGCGTGTTGCACGCGGGCGCCAGACGATTCACGCCCTCGATTTCAACGACGCAGAGGCGACACGCCGCTATCTCGTTGATTTCCTTCAAGTAGCAGAGGTGGGGTATCTGGATGCCAGCCGTCACGGCGGCCTGCAGGATTGTGGTGCCCTCTTCAGCCTGGAGGGCCTTGCCATTGATTGTGAAGCTTACCATTTCTCTATTCTCCCTCCCTTGAAGTTGCCAAAGCCAAAGCAGTCGCAGCGCAGGCAGCGGGCGGCCTCCTCGGCGGCGGCCTCATCGCTGTAGGGGCATTCCATGCATGCGAAGTCCTTCTTGCGCTCGTCGGCGGGACGTTCCTCTGGATTGACGCGCCCGTGCGCTGTCAAATCCGCAAACCTTGGGAGCGGCAACTGCACGTCGGACTTGATTTCATGGTGGAACCCCAGGAACGCATCGATGTTGGCGGCGGCCACTTTGCCTGCGGCGATGGCCTTGATGACCGTCGCGGGGCCTGTGACCACATCGCCGCCTGCGAAAACGCCCTCGCAGCCAGGGATTTCGGTGGAATCGTCGGCCTTGATCCAGCCGCCGCGCCCGCAGGGGATGCCTGCCGCCTCAAAAGGCTTGCTGTCAATACCCTGTCCGATGGCGACGATGATGATGTCGCAGGGGATGCGGACGGGTTCCGCCGCCGAATCCTTCGGTGCGGGACGTCCGCCCTTGTCGAACTCGCCGATGATCTGCGGCTTCACCCAGAAGGCAGCCACCTTGCCATTGGCGTCGGCTTCGACCTTGAGGGGGGCGGCCAGCTGCATCACCTCGGCACCCTCGGCGATGGCGCCCTCCACCTCCTCGCGCTGGGCGGTCATGTCCTCGATGCGCCTGCGATAGGCGCAGGTGACCTTGGCGGCCCCCAAGCGCACAGCGGAGCGCGTGCAGTCCATGGCGACGTTTCCGCCACCGACCACCACCACGCGCTTGCCCGTGAAGTCGGGGTATTCGCCATCGCCTATGCCACGCAGCAGAGCCACGGCGGAGATGACACCCTCTGACTCCTCGCCCTCGATGCGCAGCTTCTTGTCGGTATGCGCACCAATGGAGATGAAAACGGCGTCGTGCTGCTTGCGTATGTCGGCGAAGCTGATGTCCCTGCCGATGTCAACACCTGTGCGAACCTCGATGCCAGCGTCCTGACCGCATCCTCCTGCGTCCTGACCTCGCCCTCCTTTAGAGGGCGAGGAAACAATAGAGCGAATCTCTGCATCCAGCACTTCGCGTGGGAAGCGATAGCTGGGGATGCCGTAGCGCATCATTCCGCCAAGCTGTTTGCGGCGTTCGAACACGGTGACCTTGTGGCCCATCAGGGCCAGGAAGTAGGCTGCCGTCAGCCCGCCAGGGCCGCCGCCGATGACCGCCACCTTCTTGCCAGTAGCGGGCGCACATGGTGGCTGTGGAACCTCGCCAGCCATCTCGACCGCATAGCGCTTCAGTGCGCGGATGCTGACGGCGTCATCGACCATCTTGCGGCGGCAGTGGTTCTCGCAAGGGTGCTCGCAGATGTAGGCGCATGCGACGGGGAAGGGGTTGTCCTTGCGAATCAGGCGCACGGCGTCGGCGTTGCGGCCTTCGCGTATGAGGGCGATGTAGCCAGGGATATCGACATCGGCAGGGCAAAGCGCACGGCAGGGAACCGCCTCTTTTTTGGCGACAAGGCAGTGGCCGCTGGCGGCGTGCTCCATATAGTCGTCACGGAAGCCGCGTAGGCTGAGGAGGACGGCATTCGCAGCTTCCACGCCGATGGCGCAGTCGGCGGAATCGGCGACGGATGCGGCGGTCTCCTCCAACGTGCGAACGGTATTTGCATTCCCCTCGCCGTCCAGCAGCTTTTCAAGCAGCTCGGCCATGGCGGCCAGCCCGATTCGGCACGGCACGCACTTCCCACAGCTTTGGGAACGGGAAAGCTCAAGGTAGTTCAAGGCGGTTTCAACGGGGCAGAGCCCTGGCGGACTTGCCACCAGACGGCGTTGCATTCCAGCGTGAAGCTGCTCCAGCGTCGTCTCCAGCTGAAGCGGGGTCTTTAGGTCTAGTCGTTTCATACAAATAATAAAAACATTGGTTTACAAGAACGTCCAAATTCACATGGACGACATTATAATAATATACCCCCTCCCACATAAAAAACAAAGAATCGTTGTGGGAAAAAGGCGAAAGGCATTGTATATTGAGGTAATTTCGTAATTTACGCGAAATGGAAAAATCACCAGCGGTTCCAACATCATTGTTTCCCTGCTTCATGGTGAAAACTTGCTTTTGGCTGTGTTTACCTCGCTGGCAAGAACTCCGCAGAAAGTCGTTGCACAACTGCCCATACAGTCGGGAAGAATCGTGAATGACACCAACGCCGTCCTGACGGGAAACACGCTTGAATGCACACTCTCATACGGCCAGACACTGCCTCTGCTCATTGAGGCAAGGCTGTAACGACGACGGCCCGTCGTCGGAAGTACCATTGACGCAAGGAGGTAACGACGACGGCCCGTCGTCGGAAATGAAGCTCCAAAACCTTTTCAAGGAATAGAAGGTTTGCCTCTTGAAAATCTGCCAAACTCGATTATAATAAGCATTGTCGAATATTTCCCCTAAATTGTAAAATGCAGGTTAGGGGAAAGATTTTTGCCACAGTTTTTTATTTCCCCTAATCTGCAAATTACCAGTTAGGGGAAATCAAAATGCTAGGTGTTGATTTAGGTTCATGTGAGTTTTTTACAACCATTAATTCATTATCAAGGAGAACATTATGGGGTATCTGATAGCCAGTGAAGCAGAGGCCAGGCTTGCGAAAGTCCGTGAAATCATGGAGAAAGAGGCGTTGGACATCACGCTGATCTACTACGATGAATCCAACATCGGCAACGGCTGGTACTTGACGGGCTGGTGCCCGCAGTTCGAGAGCGGCGCAGTGCTGATTCCGCGCAAGGGCACCCCGATGCTGCTGGGCGGTCCCGAGAGCGAGCCTTTTGCCAAGCAGGACAGCGCCATCAGCGAGACGCGCAACTTCCCCGTCTTCATGGTGCCAGACGAAGAGTATCCCGCCGCCACCATCATCGACTTCCCGAAGCTCTTCGCCGAGCTGAAGGGGAGCGTCGGTGAAATCAAGCGCATCGGCCTGGTGGGCGCGGGGCGCATGCCCCACGAGTGCTATGTCGGCATCGAACAGGGGTTTAAAGGTTGCCAGCTCGTTGACATCACCGATGCCTTCCTCAACCTGCGCTACCACAAGTCCCCATGGGAAATCAAGCAGATCCGCTCCGCGTTCCTGCTGGCGGACGCTTGCTATGACGCCATGAAGGCTGCCATCAAGCCAGGCGCCTCAGAAATCCAGGTGGCGGCAGCGGGCGAATACGCAGCGCGCAGCAAGGGCGCAACGGGCTTCGGCTTCTCCGCCATCGTCGGCAGTGGCATCCGTTCCAACGCCGTCGTTCCCACCGCCACCACGAAAATCATGCCTGACGGCGAGACCGTGATGATCGGCATGGCCCCCAAGGTGAATGGCTATGCGGGCGTCATGGGCGACTACCTCCCCGTCAACGGCGAATACACAGCCAGGCAGAAAGAGTGCCTAAAGTACCTCCGCGAGGCCTTCTGCCTCACCAAGGAGATGCTGAAGCCTGGCCTGGTCGGCAAGGAGATTGACGCTCCTGCACGCAAGTACTTCAGCAAGCTTGGCTTCTCCGACTACCTTGTCTGCCCCTTCGTGCATACCATCGGCCTACTGGAGGCAGAGGCGCCCTTCTTCGGCCCCAACAGCACCGACGTCCTCAAGCCAGGCATGACCGTCTGCGTCGATGTCTCCTTCTTCGGCCACCCCGAATTCAACGGCTCGCGAATCGAGACGGGCTACGAAATCACCGAAGACGGCCCAGTTGCCTTCAGCGCTAAGATGGATGCAATCCACACCAATCTGAACATCTAGTTAATTAGCAAT